>JALYGX010000621.1 GCA_030776905.1 Cyanobacteriota bacterium
TTTTTAATAGGCGATAGTTTAACCATTATGTCAATAATATCGAACCGCAGTAGGTGATTTATTTTATTATCCATAAGCCACAAAAATAGAGATTTATCAGCAAAATGTTTATTCCAAAAGTAACAGGGAAAAAGCATAGGCTGTTAGTTAAATTTCCTAAAAGTCTGTTTAGGAACTTCCCTACAACATCAGTTATTTAATTCGCCTTACGCCAAAAAGACGTGAAAGCCTTGTTTTTGGAGAGATATATTGGAGATATAGCCCCTACTGACAGCACTCTAGCTTCTTTGTCCTTAAACTCGATAACTACAGTGGATTCGGCAGCAGAGGTCGAATTAACTCCATAATCCGGTCAGAATTAAAATTATTGATATAATCCGCTAGTGCCTTGGACAAACCTGCTTGGGATTCGGGAATTTGTAAAATTAATTCGTTCATAACTTCGGTATCGAGATAGTAAGCGGCTTGATACATTTCTTCTAACCACTGAGGGGACATCATGGATAGATCATCTACAGACACCGTTTCAACTAATAGTTTTTGTGGAGTTTGTCCTGCGACTTCGTAGATATATTGCACTCCCAAATATTGAGCGAGTTTGTCAAAGATGTCTCTCTGCTGAAATGGCTTGCTTATAAAGTCGTTACAGCCAGCCATAATAATTTTCTCTCGCTCTTCTTCAAAAACACTGGCAGTTAAAGCAATAATGACAGTTTCTTGGCTTTTAGCGCGTTCTCTAATATATTTAATAGCAGTGTAGCCATCCACGATCGGCATTCGCAAATCCATCAGAATCAGGTGCGGCCGCCAACTCTCCCACCGTGAGAGTGCCTCCACTCCTTGTTTTGCTTCTCTCACGTCAAAACCAACCGAGGTAAGGCTATCGACTAACAAGCGGCGATTTTCTTCTAAATCTTCAACAACAAGAATGCGGTAAGTCGGTTGTCCTGAAGCTAAACCAATTACTCTTTGATTAATTGATTCTGGGGGTAAGGATTCTGCTTGAGGTAACTGTACACCAATCTCAAAGGAAAAAGTGCTACCTCGGTTCAAAGTGCTTTTAACCTGAATTTGACCGCCCATGAGTTTGACGAGTTTTTGACTGATCGCTAAACCAAGCCCACTGCCTTGATTCAAATTATTTCCAGCTTGGGCTTGCACGAATACCTTAAATAATTTATCCATTTCTGTGGGCGCAATTCCCACGCCTGTATCCTCAACTTCAAAACATAGGTGACACGATGTTTTGTCTCTTTGTGCTGCTCTTACTCGTAGGGTGACGCTTCCTTGCTTGGTAAACTTAATCGCATTACCCAGTAGATTGGTCAAGACTTGATATAGTTTTTTCTCATCAGAATGCACAAATTGGGGTAGATCTGGAGCTTGCTCGACAACTAGCTGTAATTCTTTAGATTTGGCTCTAAATTGCAACATTTCTTCAATAGATGCCAGCAAAATTGTCAAGTCAAAGTCAGAAGGATTGAGTGTCATCCGCCCGCTCTCTATTTTGGATAAATCTAAAATATCGTTAATCAAGTCCAATAAATGTCTACCGCTACGATTGACAATCTGTAAACGTTCTTGGAGAGAAGGAGTCAGATTGCTCTCATAGCTCATCAATTGCGTGAATCCCAAAATTGAGTTCAGGGGGGTGCGGAGTTCGTGGCTCATATTGGCGAGGAAGACAGTCTTGGCTCGGTTTGCTTCATTTGCCTGATGAAATTCCAACTCAGCTTGTTTGCGATCGCTAATGTCAATTAAATATCCCAAGATTTCTACTGGTGTACCTGAATTATCTCGAATTAGCCTAAGCTGACCGAGCATCCAGCGATAAACCCCATCGGAGCGACGAAAACGGTATTCGTGTAAATAAAAATCATTAACGAATACATTTGGTAAGTCATTAAGCACTGGTTCTACATCATCTGGGTGTAAGTGATTCACCCAAAATTTAGAATCTTCTAAAAACTCGCTGCTTTCGTAGCCCAATATATCTTTGATATTTTCGCTGATGAACGTTGCTCCATAATCGCCAGCAGGTTTACTGCTAAAAATGACAACGGGGCTGTAGTTTAGAAGAAAGTTGAGGCGATTTGTGGTAGCTTGCAATGCTTGCTCAGCCAGTTTTAGCTCTGTTGCGTCCTCCTGAACGGCAACATATACAGTTCCGTATTCAGGATGCTCAAACCTGGATGTATGAACTCTGCACCAAAAGAGAGTTCCATCTTTCTTTCTATTGTGGACTTCATATTTCGCTTCCCCGGTCTGTTCAATTTGAGTGACGATATCTAGAACGGTTACATCTGGTGTAAAATTTGTATCGACATAATTCAAGACACCAAGGGCTTGCCCTGCGAGTTCGTACTATGTTGAGCCAAACATAGAGTCAAAGGTATGATTGGTGTATACGAGCATGAGGTCTGAGGATTTGATTAAACACCCTCCTCCTGCCATGTTATTCATGATAACGCTTTGAAGTTCTAGCGTTTTTTGAGCTTCTTTTCGAGCCGTAATTTCTTGGATTTGAGCAATAAAATGCAGTGGATTTCCCTGTCCATCTTGTACTAGCGAGCCATCAAGAAGAATCCAAATTATATGTCCTTGTTTATGGAAATACCGTTTTTCCAGTTGGTAAGTTGAAATTGTTCCTGCTAATAGTTGATGTGCATAACTAAGATCCGCGTCTAAATCGTCAGGATGGGTAATGTCTTGGAAAGTTAACGCTAACAACTCTTCTGAGGAGTAGCCAAGAATCTGACATAAGGCAGGATTGACTTTAATCCAGTGCCCATCAAGTGAAACGATCGCCATCCCGATAGAGGCATCTTCAAACGCATGGCGAAACTGCTCTTCACTGTTTCGTAAAGCCATCTCAATTTGTTTGCGATCGCTAATATCGCGCATAATAACAGTAAATACCGTTTCGTCTCCCATTTCCAGCTTAGAAATAGAGGCTTCAGCCGAAAACTGCGTTCCATCTTGACGACGACCCAAAATCTCGCCTCGTTCTCCCATCCTTCGCGCTCTGGTAGAAGACTGTGCAAATTGTTTGATATGCTGCGGGTGTGCATCTCTAAACTGTTCTGGCAGCAGTAAATTCAGTGGCTTCCCTAAAATATCCTCAATTTTATAGCCAAACATCTTTTCTGCCCCTTTATTAAACAGGGTAATGCGTTGAGTGCGATCGACTGAAATAATTGCATCATTGGCGATTTCTAGAATTCCCGCAAAACGAGCCTGCGATTTTTGTAAAGCATCTGTTCGTTCAGCCACAAGAATTTCTAAAGTTTCGTTAAGTTTTTTAATTTCTTTTTCCGCTTGTTGGCGCTTGTAATCTATCTGGTTCAAAAAGCGAGCCGTCCCCAAGATGAGAATTGAGAACGTGAAAACCATAACTGTTGAACGCAATGTAAAGTCAAAATTAGCGTTATACCAGCCTAAATTTTGTCCCTGAAGAGTCAACCAGTTCACTGTCACTGGAAAGATTGTCCCCCAAGGCAGCAACCACCGAACCATTACTCCGCCGACCAGGCGACTGGTTACTACTTGCATTAATCCTTCGTTGGGGCGGAGCAATAAAATTCCTCCATACAGGATGAAAAAGGTGGCGCTCGTGTTTAGGGATTGAGTCGTCGTAATTGTGGCCAACCGTTCAAGAATATCGACATTGAATAGGTGTGCAAATAAAGCTAGTAGAGAAATTAAAGTTGCAAGACTACTGAAAATCTGAGCCAACCAAGTATCCCGTTGGGAATTTTGCCCTAACAGTAACAGTGCTAGTCCCATCAGCACAAAATTTAGGGCGGTATTTACTCCCATTCTTCCCGGATAAAGAGTCGCTGAAGACACGAAATCTCGGAAAAGCCACTCATTAATACCCAGCTTCCAACCAAAAATATACTCGCTCAGTGTCAGCAGACCGATGATGATTATGAATCCTGCCATCCCTTGACCGATGCGATCGTGCAGTCGGGTTCTTTGGTACTGCAAAAATCTCAAAGACACTCCAGCCAGCAAAAAGCAAAGTGCCGTGTTTGCTTTCATGGTCGAAGCCATACCGGGAAAACCACTTTTGAGTAGGGAAATGTCAAATTGCCAACCCAACAGCACGAGACATCCGCTCGCAATGACGAGTAGACTTGCCATTTGAGAAATGCGCTTGTTCATAAATCGGCTGCTTGCGTTGAAACACTGTTCTTCTGATGTTACGCGAAGCGAAGAAGGGCAACTACGGGGGGACTGCCCCTACCCGAACAATTCAGAATTTGTAGGGCTGCGCCCCCGTGGTTGCCCCATATCTGGGCGATCGCAGGAATTCTTTCTGCCTAAAGTTAGCTTTATAACCTAATACTTCAACTATACTATTGGTTCAGAGGCTTATAGTCGTCTACCAGGAAACTCTGGAAATCAGTATGAT
>JALYGX010000622.1 GCA_030776905.1 Cyanobacteriota bacterium
GCTTGAAACACAACTCTTTCTCTAGGCTAACACTCAGAACATAGAGATGTTTGCTTTGGTGCTGTGTATAGGACTATTGCTTAATCTTCTATGTTAGATGGAACTTATCTACGACTTAAGTTATACACTTTAGACGCAGAGAGAAATTGCTGTGACGTTATAATTTGATCAGGGCTGAAGCCTGCTAAGTTGAGGTAGGTTAAAAAACCGCGATCGCTATATCTCGCATCCAACTCCAACGCTTTGCGATAGGCGAGTTGGGCGCGGAGTCTGTCATCGCTATCCCAATGTGCGATCGCTAAGGCAACTAAAGGATGTGGATTGCTAGGCTCAAGGGTAGCCGCTTTGCTGGCTGTGGTAGTTGCCAAGTCATACAGCCGTAGACGGTGATACGCCAAACTCAAGTTATAAAAGGCAATTTCATTGTTAGGCTTCAGGATAGCTGCCCAAGTGTGAACGATAACTGCCTCTCTCAAATCCCCCCTTACCAGATAGACAATTCCCAAGGCATTAAAGGTAGGAGGAGAGAACGGATTCAGGGAAGCCGCTTGCCATAAAGACTCGGCGGCGGAGTCTTCTTGTCCTGCCAAGTGCTGCGTCCAACCTAAACTGACTCGTCCGTTGACATTGTCGGGAGCGAGTTCAACGGCTTTTTTCATAGAAGCGATCGCTTCTGGATAACGTTCCTGCCGTTGATAGGACAATCCCAATTCCCGGTATTTACTAGCTTGGTATTGATTCTCGGACGCGGCGGCAAATCCTGGCTTAGAGCCTACCCCGGCAAGCATAGAAAGCAGGACAGTAATCAGGATGGTGGGAGCAAGTCTCACTCGCAGGCATAGCTAAATATACACTCTTACCAATGTAAGGGAAAGTTGCACCTGAGTTGTAATGAACTTTAACGTTTAGCCAAAAACTTTAGTGATAATTCGCTAAAACTTGCACATGACTTGTTGCTGCTGACACCGTTGCTGGTAAGTTATATCCACCACCATGAGTAGACAGAACTGGACAAGAGGCTTTTTTAGCTAACTCTAATACAGATTCGGTAAGCACCTGAAAGTCTTTATTCGTCCAATTGGTAATTCTCGCACCGCAGTCATTGATGTGAGAATCATAGCCAGAGAAAATTATAATTAAGTCAGGCATCCAGGGAAGCTGTTCTAGAGCAGATTGAAAAGTAGATATACTTTCATGCGCTCGATAAAACTGTCCTTTTAAATTAATTTTTTCCAGTAAATCCTCTTTAAATCGGTCAGATAATAGAGGAATATTGCAATGCCCAACTTCAGACCCAATTGTCGTTGTTCCACACTTTAAATCCGATGCTTTAGTCATATACAAATCAACAGCACTATGAATACTGATGCAGTAAACACTGTTGTCATGACTAAAAATAGACTGAGTTCCATCACCATGATGGATGTCCCAGTCTACAATTAGGATTTTGCTAAATCCTTGGGTTTGAGCATATCTAGCGGCGGCAGCTAAAGGATTAAGTAGGCAATATCCGTGTCCCCAATCTCTATGAGCATGATGACCCACTAAACTGAAGCAGTAAGCTCGTTCTAATACCCCTTTTTTCATGCTGTCTATGGCTTCAATCATCCCCCCTAAGCCATAGGTGTAGCCAGGAATGCAGTGTTCCAATCCCCAGCAGCCACCAAGTAGTTTGGGTAAAGAGAGATTGTAGTTTTCTAGGGGTTTTTCCCAAGCTAGAAGAATTAATTGCTGCAAATATTCTCTTGTATGAACTCGGAGATATTCACTATATTTAACTCTTTTAACAGGTAGAGATGGGTAATCAATTAGACTTTTAGCGAGTTCCTGCCTTACCTTACTGTAGTAAGGAAATGAGTGACCTTTGAACGAAATCAGATGGCTGGGTTTAGATGTTTTGCAGGTATGGGGATGCAAGTAGGTAGCGAATTTGACCATGTTTTTCCAGTCATACCAATTGGGTTTGAGTTTGACACATATTTTCTAATTACTCCCTCCTTGATAAGGGAGACTGGGGTGTGTAAAGTGTGACATTGAAAAAGCCAATTGGTATTAACTGTAGACAGAAACAAACGCTACCAATAAGCATCCCCTATAAAAAATCCTTGGATATTTTGTTGTTTTCTAACAGCGAGTTACCCGGAGGGGTGATTCGCTCCAATCAGATAATGAATGCTGCCAAGCATTTACTTTTAAATTTCTTGCTTTTTAGTTGACGGGGGATTGAAAGGAATACGCTGATCGACAGGCTCAACATTCACACCATTTTGGGGCGTCGGTTGCACTTGTACTTTATTGTTATTAGCAAGCACATCAGTCCACTGCCTAGCTAGGTTAGTAAAATCAGAGGGCAACATAATCAGCGTAGTGGTGTTATTTTCTGCGCCGATTTCTGTGAGCATTTGCAACCGCCGCAATTCTAAAGCAACTGGGTTATCGACAATCAATCGAGAGGCTTCTGATAACTTAATCGAAGCTTCTTGTTCTGCTGAAGCCTTGATGATACGAGCGCGTTTCTCCCGAATCGCTTCGGCTTCCTTCGCCATTGCTCGTTGCATACTAGTAGGAATTTCTACATCCTTCATTTCCACCCGTTCAATCACAATGCCCCAAGGCTCAGTGATTTCATCGACAATTTCTTGGACTTTGACGTTAATTTTGTCGCGGTTTTGGAGAACGTCATCAAGAATATTTTGCCCAACGACATTACGTAAAGTTGTGAGGGCAGTTTGATAGACGGCTAAATTGTAATTCTCAACCTTATTAATTGCTTTTGAAGGGTCAAGCAAGCGATAGTAGAGAACAGCGTTGACTTTAATAGTAACGCCATCAGCCGTAATTGTTTCTTGTGGCTCAATATTTACCGTTTTGGTTCGGATGTCAACTTGGGTTTTTTGGTCTATGTAGGGCATAATCCAGTACATTCCTGGTCCTTTAATACCTTTTACTCGCCCTAGGCGAAAGATAACCCCTCGCTCGTATTCCCGATCAACTTTGAAACCGGAAAGAGCCAAAATGAAGGCAAAACCTAAAATCGCAGTAATAAAAGAACCCATATTGTTCAGTTGAACTAGGATATCTCTATTTTAGGCAGGGCAATCCCAGAATCCCATCATGATTCAGAAAGGCAGATCGAGCAGAAGTTCCTGATTCTCAGGATGATGGTGGGGGTTTTCTGGATTGTTTGCCCAACGCTAAGGATTTTCTACAATGTATTGTCGGATATTATGCAAAGAATCTTTGCATTTAATCGCATTTCACCCTTTACCACATCACCAAATAAACATTGCCGTGCCTTAGTACATACAGAGGGTTACAAAATACGCTTCCTAGTTGGGTGTAGTCGTATTCTTTTAGGCGAATAGAACGGCAAGGGTGTTTCTGGGGGTCATAGGACATGGTTAGATGCAGGCGATCGCTAATGCGTGTTTATCGGGTAGGGGCACGATATTATCGTGCCCTTAAGTTTTCATAGCAACAGTTTAGCCAGCTTCACCCATCATCTGGAGGACACAAAAGGGAACTTAATTAGTGTCCTCAACTGGTCTGGAGGTAGACCTACCCAGAAATTTAGGATTGTCTCATCGGCAGCCGATAAGCAAGAGCGCCCTTACAAAACTCTTCTTACCTGCCCCATTGAAAGATCGTAGCGCCCCAAGTTAACCCAGCACCAAAGCCAGAAGCCGCAATAACATCACCCGATTGAATTTTGCCCTGCCGCACGGCTTCATCCAAAGCAAGGGGGATAGAAGCCGCCGAGGTATTGCCGTAGTGGGCAAGATTACTAAGGACTTTCTGTGCCGGAATATTCAGACGTTGGGCAACGGCATCGAGTATCCTCTGATTGGCTTGGTGCAAGAGCAGCCAGTCTACATCATCAGTGCTAAGGTTTGCCCGGAACAGCGCTTTTTCAATCACTTCCGGCACCTTTTGCACGGCAAAACGATAAATTTCCTTGCCGTTCATGCTAATAGGCTGATAGTTGCCTTGGCTAACCGTAACGCCATTGACAAGTTCTCTTGTTTGTGCAGTGAAGGCTAGTTGGAGAGACTTATTTAGGGTGCCATCGCTGCGGAGTTCAAACCCCAAAAAGCGATCGCTTTCGTTCGCCTGCATCACCACCGCCCCAGCACCATCCCCAAATAATATGCAGGTGCCCCGATCTGTCCAATCCACCCAGCGTGAGAGAATATCTGCCCCAATCAGCAAGACGTTTCGGTAAGCCCCCGTGCGAATAAACTGAGCGGCTGTTACCATCCCAAAAACAAACCCAGAGCAAGCGGCTGTCATATCAAACGCAACCGCTTGGGGTGCCCCTAGAAGGTGCTGAATTTGGGTTGCGGTGCCAAATAAGTCATCCGGTGTTGAAGTTGCCAGGATAATCAAATCCAAGTCTGTCGGCGCAATCCCTGCCATTGCGATCGCCTTTTGAGCGGCTGTAGATG
>JALYGX010000623.1 GCA_030776905.1 Cyanobacteriota bacterium
GCGTCGCGGGTAGTCATTTTACCGATTCCCTACGAAGCGACGACAACGTACCGCAAAGGCTGCGAGAACGGACCAGACGACCTTTTGGAGGCGTCTGTGCAATTGGAATACTACGATGATGAACTAGACCGTGAAACGTGTTGGGCTGCCCAGATTTATACTCATCCTCATATTGCCGACACACGCAACGGTGAACCCGTATCATCAGAACAAATGCTACAAGTCACTCGTGAAACAGTATCCCAACTGATTCGAGATGACAAATTTGCGATCGCACTGGGTGGGGAACATAGCATTACCACAGGTATTGTGGATGCCTACCGAGAAGCGTCAACAGAGCCTTTCACGGTGATTCAAATAGACGCTCATGGCGATATGCGCCACGAGTATGAAGGCTCGATTCACAACCACGCCTGTGTAATGCGCCGGATTCTGGATATGGGCTTGCCGACTCTGCCAATAGCAATTCGGGCTGTTTGTAAAGAAGAAGCCGATTTGATTAAGGAGAAGTCAATCCCGGTGATTTGGGCGCGGGAAATTGCCAAAGATCCAAATTGGATAGAACGAGCGATCTCTTCTATCCCTACCCAACGAGTATTTATTACGATTGATTTAGACGGGATCGATCCCGCTTTAATCCCCGGCGTGGGGACACCAGAACCTGGTGGCTTGAATTGGTACGCTCTCACCACCTTTTTACGGCGAGTGTTTGAAACTCATCAAGTCATTGGTTGCGACGTTATGGAACTAGCACCAGTTGTTGATTCAGTTGTCTCTCAATTTACCGCTGCCAAACTTGTCTATAAGTTAATTGGCTATCAAGTCACGGCGAAAGGCTGGTAGGAGTGGATGAGGAACAAGGCAGAAACCCTCAACTGTACAGCGACTCCATTGAATCGGTTTGGTGGACGTGCGTGAAAATTACTACTCACAAAGGGCAAGCCGTATGACTCTCACAGAAAAAACCACTACTCCCATTGGTAGCTACGCTCCAGATTTTGAACTGCTAGGAATTGATGAGCAAGTCCACCACCTCTGCCGTTACTTGGAACGCTGGAGAGCGGTGGGGGTGGTTTTTCTGTGTAATGACAGTCCCGACGTTTTACGGTATGTGGACAGGCTCAAACAACTTCAAGCCCAGTTTCAAAACAAGGGCTTTACCCTGGTTGGCATTAACGCTAATTATGCTAATCGGTATCATGAACAAAGCTTGAAGAACATGAAGGACTTTGCTTTTAAAACTCAGCTAAATTTTCATTACCTTTGGGATGCAACTCAGGATGTGGCTCACAGTTTTGGGGTGCAGAAAATCCCAGAGGCATTTCTCATTGATCAGATGGGGATTCTTCGCTATAGCGGAGCAATTGACGATAATGCCAAGGAGCCAGAAGCCGTACAGGTAAGTTATTTGCAAAATGCGATCGCCGCTTTGCTAGCGGGAGAAGAGATCTGCCCCAAATCAACGGAGGCAGTTGGCAGCCCACTGAAGTGGCGAAACTAGGGCAGGGCAGCAGACGTTTTTCACCACTTCTCTCTATGACGAGAAGACAAGGGGGCGTTTTTATCAAGTAAGTTATTTCTATATTTTTGCCTTACTGCACTAGTCGAAAACACTGATCTGAAAGCGGTAATGGGCGAGTTGAGATGGCTCCTGTGACTAGTTTCCCAACTTCTAGATCGTCGAAACCCTTGCCAGGGAGGGATAGTCTAATTTCCTGTGATCGGCAATAGAGACAGAAAAACAGTTGTGCTGTTATCTTATGTGGATGGCAATAGGAGAAAAAAGAGTCGTAGCATGGGGATGAAATACCGACGGGTTTTACTAAAGTTGAGCGGTGAAGCCTTGATGGGCGACTTAGGCTACGGCATTGACCCAGGAATCGTTCACGAAATCGCGGCTGAAGTGGCAGAGGTGACGGGCGACGGTGTCCAGATGGCAATTGTCGTGGGCGGTGGCAATATCTTTCGCGGTCTTAAAGCGTCGGCAGCAGGTATGGATCGGGCAACGGCTGACTACATTGGCATGATTGCTACTGTGATGAATGCCATGACCCTACAAGATGCCCTAGAGCAAATAGGAATACCAACGCGAGTGCAAACCGCGATCGCGATGCAAGAAGTAGCAGAACCCTACATTCGCCGTCGCGCTATCCGTCATCTAGAAAAAGGACGGGTGGTGATTTTCGGGGCGGGTTCGGGAAATCCTTTCTTTACCACTGACACGACAGCTGCCCTACGAGCCGCAGAAATCGACGCTGAGGTAATTTTCAAGGCAACTAAGGTAGACGGGATTTATGATTCTGACCCTCACCTGAATCCTAACGCTCGCCGCTTTCAAACCCTCACCTATAGTCACGTCCTCGCTCACGACCTACGGGTGATGGACAGTACTGCGATCGCATTATGTAAAGAGAATAATATCCCGATAATGGTATTTGATCTTACAGTACGGGGTAATATCCACCGTGCTGTTAAGGGAGAAACTGTCGGAACAATTGTGGGAGGTTTTTGTGAAGTTAGCTGATGCCGAAAGCCATATGCAGAAGGCAATTGAGGCAACTCAACGGTCTTTTAACACCATTCGCACGGGTCGCGCCAATGCCAGTCTGCTCGACCGGATAATGGTTGAGTATTACGGTAGTCCAACGTCGCTAAAGTCTCTGGCAAGTATCAACACGCCGGATGCTAGTACGATTATCATTCAACCTTTTGACAGGAACAGCCTGAACTTGATAGAGAAAGCAATTTCCCTGTCAGATGTGGGCTTAACTCCAAGTAATGATGGTCAGCTCATTCGGTTGAACATTCCTCAGTTGACAAGCGATCGCCGCAAAGAATTTGTAAAAATGGCGTCAAAGTTTGCCGAAGAAGGTAAAGTCTCTATCCGTAATATCCGTCGCGACGCCGTTGACTCTGTCCGCAAACAGGAAAAAGGTGGCGAAATCCCTGAGGATGATGCCAAAGATCTCCAGGACAAGATTCAAAAGCTGACTGATAAGTACATTGCCAAAATTGATGACTTGCTAGCTGAAAAAGAAAAAGATATTACCACTGTTTAATGCCCAAAACTTCTTTCTGAGTAAGCATTTGATAGCGAGTTGGCTTTAAGCTCATCCCACAATGTACCCAAAGTGGGATGAGCCTTCGTTATAAGTTGTCAGCGAAGCGGTTGTTTTGTTCAACCTGGATTTCAGTTTGGGTGACTTTCATTGAAAGAGAAAGAACAACTGCTCGCCCCTCAGAAAGCATCAGCACAGCGTAACCCTGGGCTAGATGTCCTGCTGTCTGTCCTTTAATACGAGCTTTCACAGTACCCTTGCTGGATGAAACTTTTATGAACAATCCTAGGAAGCTATACCTAAACTTTATATCTCAGCTAAATAATGAATTTAGACCCTTATTTTTGGCAGTTGATGGTCTAAATGAGGAAACTAAATAACTAACTTGAGAAAAATCCGGATCTAAGGTTCAAAGTTGGGGAAAATAGATTGGAGTAAGGCTTATATTAATAGCTCGAAAGCCTTAAATGGGAAAACCGCTCTAGTGGATGCCTCATACAAAGAGGAATAGATAAATATTGTCAGTGGATTGCATTTTTATTCAGCTTTAAAGCCGTGCGTATCCTCTTAAAAATGTTTTCTATTCCTAGGTAAGCTCAAATTAATAGTGTATTGAGGTTCATACTACTCTTAATAGTAGAATGTGGGTTTTATAGGGGTTCTTACTTGCATCCAATTGAGAATTGCTATAAATATCTGGTGGTTACAGAAAATAGCATTAATTTGCCAGTACCCAGAAATCAGGTGTTGTGAGATAAGGAGAATCGAAATGGGACTTATTGACGGTCTTGATGACCCGAAGAAAACAGCGAAGCTCGTAGCTGACTGCGTAAACTTAATAGACGAGCAGGTCAGTGCCAAGAGTGGGCTTTCTGGTTTAGGCTTGAAAGCCGCCTACGCCGCTGTCAATGGGATTAAGCCCAATTATATTGCCGGAGCGATCGAGGCGTTGCTGCCGGAAACATTAGTGGCACTCGATCCCATTTGGAGTGAGGGCATACAGACGGGAACCCCAGCTGAATACCTCATCCAGAACCGCTCTCGCGCGGCGGACTCGGTGCTTAGCATCACCGACGCCAGGATCGAGACAAGCCAGAGAGCGCTCGTGCGAAGCTCATATAAGAAACTCCGCAAGTCAGTGAAGAATGATGTGGAGGAGGCTATACCGGGTTTAGCCCGGATAATCGATAACTACACCAAGGGTTGAATGGCACTGACTTAAGCGCTGGGAAACTGCGACTGACCCGGCAAAAAAAGTGTCATTGCTCAGCGGATGATAAGATGCATCTGCTGCTTCAATCGCTCAATCTTCAAATCATGGAAAACACTGATTTGCTCAATGGCATTGCAGGAGGGTTGGCGATCGCAATTTTCATCGGCGGTCTTTTAATGATGTTCACAACGGTTTGGACGACTAAGAAAAAATAAGGGGTATCAACCCCCTTCATCTGGTCAGCATCGTCTGGTTACCAAAACCGTTACCAGCATCTTGTCAAGGGTCAATTACATCTACAATCCAAATTGAAGTTAAGACTCCTCATGCCAAACGCCGTGGAACCCTCAGTCCCACGGTTTTTTATGTGGGTTCTACTCTCGAAAGGTCTAAGCGATAGCGATAGAGAGCCACAGGTCTATCTAAAGCTTTGAAGTAATCAGCATCCTGGGGTGACAGGTAAACGGCTGTGACTTGGTCAGCCTCAATCGTTGGCGAACGCAAAGTGTTGCTGGAGTCTAGCGCAGGGCGCACGAGTTGATATGCCGTTGTTGTTTCTACCTGGTTGAAGTAAGGCTGGGATGTTCCGCGAAAAACTTGGTTGGAAACTTCTGTGGCAATAAAGCGACTGGGGGCTGGGGTCTCAGACGCGCGACCCGTCACAATTGAGACAAGTTGACGCCCCGTGCGTAGAAAGGTGATTTGACGATTAGGGGAAGAGGGATCGACTTTGACGGATTGGATCGTGCGATCGCCTAAATAAGCCTGAGCAATATTCAATCCATTAAACGCCCGATCTGCCACCACTGTAAGACTTTTGCCAGGACTAGGCAACGGTGACGGTGGCGAACTGGGAATTTTGAGGGGAACAAAGCGAAGGACACGGTAGCGTCCCGCTTCACTATTGCTAATCGCTGTCTGTGTAGCAGACGAGGAGGGCCTTAGCGGGTCGTCTGTGGCATGAAACCGTACCAGAAAACTCACGGGTTGATTTAGATAGCGACGATTGCTTTCAAATCCTGGCGTTACAACCTCCGGCGCTAGAGGTGCCACCTGTTCGACTAGCGTGCTAGTGACGTTCCAAGTACCCTCCATCCAATCGGGATAAATTAAATCACCCTCTGCTGCACTGACTGGTGCTTTGCTCTCCCAATGGGGAAACTGCGCTAAGCGGTCAGCTAGCCGCCCTGCGCGTGCCTCACTACCCCAAAGCAGCAGCACTAAAACCAGGCATAATCCTAAGAATCTTCTCACAATCGCCACAATCTTGGTCTACTCTTCTCCCACTTCCGACGCTCAAATCCCTACATTACTGGTGCAGGTTGCCAAACTTCTCCATATTGCTCTCGCAGCGCCTGCCATGCTTCCACCTGTCCTGGCGCGTATTCCCCAGGCTTACCCCACTGAAGAAAGGCACTCAACGCGGGTTCCTCTTTCTCATCCAGAAAGCGAATCGCGTAGGTCGTGAAGTTTCCTCGTTTTGATACACCTTCTTCAAATTTCACCTGTTTGATGGCATCCATATTCAAGTGAAATTCTAAGGTGTCTTTGTGCATGTTGGCATACTTGCCTTTAGGTAACTCCGCATAAAATAAGTTTTCTATAGTGTCCTTAGCCTCTAGTACAGCGGCACTACTTGTCACAATTAGACGTAACGTTCCAAGACTTTGGCAAGCTTCCAAAAATTCTTTCAGGGTGGCACTCATGAAATTAGGCTGAAGTAAAAATTGGGCAAAGTACCGATAAAAGTAAGGTACATCCAGACTATATCGGGATGCGAGCCATTATCACATCCCAGTAAGCTAAAGCGCATTTAGATTGGCACATCCCTCTTCTATGGCTCTAGACAGAGGATAAAGGTCTTAACAAAGCACCGCCTTGGGGCACCTAGCGTTTACACAGCAACGCAAATTTTTTGCTGGGAAGACTTCCCCCTGCCTAATCAAGACTTATGAATATTCTCTTGCAAGAGTTATAGAACCAGGGATAATTCAGTGTGCGAGCGATCGCCCCCATAGGACACTTGCTGAAGTCGTGTAAATATATCTCTAGGCAGAAGAATGTATTAAGAAGTTTTCATAAAATGTTACATTCTGTAGTTAACGAACTTAGAAAGCTTCTCTGGTCGCTATTAGCGATATTCTTTCTTCAAAGGTACATTGGGTTGGGTCGCACCATTAGTTAAGACACTCAGCGTCTACCGTAAAAAAAAATGAGCCAGATGAAATTAGCTGTGAGCCAAGTGAGCCTCTTGCTAGCAGCCTTCTATGGTTTTGGAGGCTCTCTGAGTGTTATGCCAGCTCAGGCACAGTCAATTGCCCCAGCCGCTGACGGCACTGGCACAATCGTATTGCCTAATGGCAACCGTTTTAACATCACTGGTGGCAGTCTTTCCAGCGATCGCACCAACCTCTTCCACAGCTTTAGTCAGTTTAATCTTAGCGAAGGTCAAATCGCTAACTTCTTTTCCCAACCAAACATCCAAAACATTTTGGGTCGGGTTGTCGGTGGGGATGCCTCTAAAATTAACGGCTTAATTCAGGTCACGGGTGGTAATTCCAACCTCTTCCTGATGAATCCATCTGGGATTATCTTTGGTGCTAATTCCAGTCTGAATCTACCTGCTAGCTTTGCTGCAACCACAGCCACCAGCATTGGTTTTGGCTCAAATTGGTTTCAGGCTTCTGGTGTCAATAACTATGCATCGCTGGATGGTACTCCCAACACTTTTGCCTTTGCAAGCCAGCAGCCAGGAGCGATCGTCAATAGTGGCAACCTGAGTGTAAACTCAGGCAACTTAACCTTGTTAGGTGGCACAGTTCTCAGTACAGGGCAACTCACGGCATCAGATGGTCAGATTACTGTAGGAACGGTACCCGGTGAAAGTTTAGTGCGCCTTAGGCAGCCGGGACAGGTTCTGAGTCTGGATGTGAAACCGCTGACAGATGCCGAGACACCGCCAGGAAACTGGACATTACCGATCACTTCATTACCGGAATTGTTGACAGGTGGGGAGGGCGGTAATGCTACCGGACTAATCGTTAACAGCAACGGACAGGTAGAACTAACTGGATCGGGCTTTCCGGTGGCAAACGGCGATGTGGTAGCCAAGACTATCTCAGCACAGACAGCGCTACTCTCATCGAGCCGCAACCTGACTTTGGTAGAAAGCCAGCTTTTTACAACTGGGGACTTAAACCTGCTAGCCCAAGATACAGTGTGGGTGCGGGACAGCATCGAGAATTCTTTCAAAGCACAGACAGGGGGAAACCTCTACATCCAGGGCAATCAAGGTATTAATATCTTAGCCCTGAACCATCCTCAGCCAGGGTTTGACAGTGGTGGCAACCTGACTTTAGCCAGTAATAACAGCAATGGCATCTCGGCAGATGCTCACTTTGCCAGTGGCGGTAAATTTTCAATTCTCAACTCAGCATCAGGCGCTCCTGGTAACTTTATCAGTCTCTACGACCCGATAATCACAAGCAACAGCAGTGTCAGTATTGGTGATTACCTTGGGGCCGCGCTTAAGATCGTGACGACGGCGGGTAATGTTACTGCTGGCAATATCGAAATCACGCAACCCGACAGTGCTAATAGTATTCCTTCTAACGATCCAGATTTTGTTGCCTTGACGACTACGCGAGCGCTGATCCTGAGTGCAGCAAGCGGGAGCATTACGACGGGAAATATTAACACCAGTTCTCAACAGGGAAATGATGCTGGTTCTGTAAAGTTGACGGCTCAAGGCAACATTAGTACCGGTAATATCCGGACGAGCGATCTAAACAATCTAGGTAGTGGGAATTCTGGTTCTGTAGCCTTATTAACCACACAGGGCGACATTCTGACAGGCAATATCACTACCAGTAATCGAGGTGATGGTGATGCTGGTTCTGTAAGGTTGTCTTCTGCCAGGAACATCACCTTTGAGAGTATAAATACAACAAACCGAGGTAATGGTGATGCTGGTTCCGTAACCCTTAGTGCTCCAAGCAACATTAGCAACATTACGAATATAGATTCAAGAAACTTCGGTTCAGGTAAAGATGGTGATATAAGTATTAACCCGACGCCAACGCCGACTCCAACGCCGACACCAACTCCAGCAC
>JALYGX010000624.1 GCA_030776905.1 Cyanobacteriota bacterium
ATTCGCTTCTTGACTAAAAACAGTAGTGTGGCACAGATAGAAGTTTATGCCTCCGTGATATTAGCGGATGACGACACCATCATTGGAATTTCTGGCACCCTCAACGATATCACTGAGCGTAAGCGCACAGAACAGCATCTGAGGGCAGAAGACGCCACAACACGGGTTTTGGCTGAGTCTGCCACCCTAAGCGAAGCCACCCCGAAACTTCTGCAAGCTATTTGCGAAAGCTTAGTAGGATGGGATGTCGGCGAACTCTGGAGTATGGATGCAAGCGCGAAGGTGCTGCGTTGTGTTGAAACTTGGCATTGGCAGTCGGTTGATGTCTCGGAGTTTGAGGCGGCGAGTTCACAGATCACTTTTGCACCTGGGGTTGGACTGCCTGGTCAAATTTGGGAGAGTGCCGAACCTCGCTGGATTGCTAATGTTGTTGAAGAGGCAAACTTTCTGCGAACCTCAATAGCAGCAAAAGTAGGGCTGCACGCCGCTTTCGGTTTCCCTTTCCTGAGCGGAGATGAGAGGTTGGGTGTTATGAGCTTCTTCAGCCGTCAGGAACAGCCCCCTGATGCAGATTTGCTCAAAACGATGGCGGCGATTGGCAGCCAGATCGGTCAGTTCATCAAGCGCAAACAGGCAGAGGAGGAAGTACAGCACCAGAATTGGATTTTGCAAGCCGAATTGAATCAGGCGGCTGAATATGTGCGATCGCTCTTCCCACGTCCTCTAACCGGAACCGTAACCACTGAGGCACTGTTTATTCCCTCGCTTCAGTTAGGAGGCGACGCCTTTGACTATTACTGGCTTGATGCTGACCATTTGGCTGTTTATTTATTAGATGTAGCGGGGCACGGAGTTAGATCGGCGCTACTGTCGGTTTCAGTGTTGAATGTTTTGCGATCGCAATCCCTTCCTAACACCAATTTTTCTCAACCCAGTGCTGTCTTAACCGCCCTCAATCGTGTCTTCCAGATGAACGAAAATGGTGATGACTATTTCACAATTTGGTATGGCGTTTATAACCGGGTGAAGCGAGAACTTGTTTACGCTTGTGCAGGACATCCACCCGCAATTTTACTATCTGAAGCCTCAAGTACTACCTCTGTAAAACAACTCGGCTCACTGAGTATCCCTATTGGAATGCTACCTGAGGCTGAGTTTGATGAGGATTTTTGTGAAATTCAACCGGGTAACACGCTGTACCTGTTTAGTGATGGGGTTTACGAAATTCATCAACCCGATGGTAATATCTGGGGACTCAATGCCTTCATTGATTTACTCCATGATTATAAAAAGAGTAACAATGATCATCTAGACACAGTGTTACAGCATATCCAGGACTTGAACGGAAATAAAGCGTTGGATGATGATTTATCCTTATTACAAATCAATCTTGGTTGAACAAGGATAAATCTTTTCAATCAGTAAATTTTCTGATTAACTAGCAGAAACTACTTTCTGCTCAAATTCGTCCCGATTAGCAAATGTTTTAAAAACTCGATCCATTTTAGTGAGTTGAAAAATCATTTTTACTTGGTCGCTAAGAGAACAGAGAAACAGTTCAGAACCAGCCGAACGAACAACCTTAAGCGTTGAGACCAAAGCCCCTAAGCCAGAACTGTTCATAAACGTAACATCCTGAAAGTCAACTAAGACAATATTAGCTCCCTTTTCTACAATATCGTTAATTTCACGACGCAATTGATTAACACTGATTCCGTCTAAAATACCGGAGGGTTGGACGACTTTAACAATAGAAGTCATTGGTGTAATTCCTGATAATTTTGATTGTTAGCTCGATTTTTGTGAATCTTTTTTACTGACAACTAAAAACTATTTATGAAGTTGATTTCGGTTGCCAAACCGCGGCGTGAATTATTACCCAGAAAAGTGAAAGATTATAGACTGCCCAAGCCCCATTGAGCAGATAAAGCCAGGGATTTTCCAACTGACCTCTTGCAAAGCAATAAATACACCACAGCATTCCCAAAATAGTTAGAGTAAAGATAGCTAACTGAGGCCAAACTAACCGAAGATAAATTCCCGACTGACGCTGTTTTGGCGTAACTTGAAATTTTATAGGTCGTCCAGTAAACACACTCCAAACAGCTTGGATAAATAGAGGAAATAGAGCAATAGCATACTGTTCAGAACGCCAAAGTTCCCTGGCGGGAATCCCCCAACTTGCAGCCATAAAGGTCAAACGGTTGAGGATGAAGGCGGGAATAAAGTGTAGAGCAAAATCAGGACCATAGGCGCGTACTGGAATGATTCCGGTGAAGAAATAGATGATGGGACAGGCAATAAAAACAACCGTGGCAAAGCCAGAAAAGTAGCTGTACATCGTGTGAAAATATTGTAGCTGTTGCCAAAACGTTAATCCAGGCTTTGTCAGGGGGTTTTCGCGTAACAGAACTTGAATTGTTCCCTGCGCCCAGCGCAGCTTTTGTTTTAGCGTGGAACTGAGATCGTCGGGAGCCAATCCCTCTGATAATTCTTCATGATGATAAGCGGATTTCCAACCCGCAGCATGCAATCGCATAGCCGTATTCATATCTTCTGTAACACTGTTGCTAGAAACGCCTCCAACTAAATCAAATTCATCTAATCGTTTTTCATCTTTGGAAAATTCATCGGAAAAGTTTTGCAGCCCGACACTAATTAATGCTTCACGCCTTAATACAGCATTGGTTCCTGTGTAGAAGGCGGAATCCATGCCGTCTTTTCCTTGTTGAATCGGTCCATAGAATAAATGAGCTTGATGCCCAAATGGATCGCCCGGGGGAAGGTTATAAAAAGCTTGAGGCGTTTGCACAAAAGCAATTTGATTGCTGTCGTATCGCCCAGATTGGAGATTGTAGCTATAGAAGTAGGGCAAAACTCGCTGTAAAAATTGTGGTTTTGGAATATGGTCTGCATCTAGGGTGAGGATGAAGTCTCCCGAAGTTTCTCCAGAAAATATTGCATAGTTAATGTTACCGGCTTTAGCATGGTGAGGTTTCCCCTTTGGTTTGGGACGGGCAATATAGCGACACCGAGCAAGTTCGCTTAATTCCAACTCTTTTTGATAAATTTCCTTTTGCAGAGTTTGTTGTTCTGTGGTGATGTAATCGCTAACTTTGTGATGTTTGGGATTTAACAAAAGCATCAGTTGCCGGAAACCCTGTAAATATCCAACGACGCTACTAAAAGTGGTTTTGCTGTCAGATGTGGGAACTGGAGAATAAGATTTGATAATTAACAAACAATTCCGATGATCTAGCGATCGCGTATAACTCAGATGATCGGCAATTTTCTTCATGATGCCTACACCACGACCACCTTCAGCCATTTCATCTACTTCATCCGGCATCTGTTGCATATGTTCCTCAAAATCAAAATCACAGCCGCGATCCCAAATCCGAATCTCTATGGATTGGGTAAAAATTGTGACTTGAATATCAATAGGAGTTTCTGCCGGTAGTTCTCGGTGAGCATGGCGAACAGCATTGTCAAAACCTTCAGCCAAGGCGGTTTGGCACTCTAGCCAAACAGTTGCAGGAATTGAGGGTTGCCGTAACTGCTCAAACCAGGAAAAAACTTGTAATAAATCCTTGGGTTCAGTATTGACTTGAAGCTGGAATGACTGAAGAAATTGTTCGGCTTTTGGAACTTCTAGTGCCAGGTTCTCTATTTGCCGTAGACGGGTAAGGAGTTGCGATCGCTCTTGATTAATTCGTTCAGCCTCCTGTTGCAGCCGTGGTGATTGTAAATCCTCTAAACTTAATCTTTCTACCATCGCTCGAAGCGCTGGTGAGTTGCCATCATCTAGCACGTAAACACACAGCTTAGTGGTAGGGTAATCAATCGCTAGAGCCGCCCTAGTGGTTGGTTCCACAATTTCAACAGATTCGTTGTAACAAGTAATAAAAATATCAACACTTGGCCATTCCGAACGGGGCAATGGTGGTGTCATTTGATTAAGGGATTTTACCCGTCGGACTATCGGTCGCCATAGTCCAATTAGGAACATCACACCCCCCAAGTAGCTGTAAATTTCTGCCAGCAGTAGCGGAATTGAAAGCCAAAGGGCGGCGAAATTAATTGAATGAGTAATGCGCCAGTGTAGATACCAAGCACCAAATATTAGATTGATTTCTGCCAGATAACGAAACAGCAGCGTTCTGTCTCTCAAACGAGAGCGAATGTTACCGGAAAAAGTTGGTGAATTCTCGACAACAGAGATAGGAGTCATCATGGTGATAGTAGGGAGTTAGGAGTTAGGAGTCAGAAGTTAAAAAGGAAGTAGGGTAAGCGTTACAACTAGGTTTTGGAAACTTTTCGCTAGTGTTGTGTTCATTGCGATTCCTGACTCCTGGCTTCTGACTCTTGAATTCTCACTCCTGACTTCTGACTTTCTAATGAAACCGGTGTAGTGTTGTTGCTGTCGGAAGTCCAGTAAGCACCGGAAGAGTCTACAATCAATCGCGCTTTCTGCGCAGCAGTAGGAGGCAACCCGCTACCGAGATCACCCGCCGCCACTGCCCGCCACCAAGGGGAATCCATTGCGGTTTCTGGACGAATTAGGGGTTGCTGATTTGTTGCCATGTACAGCAGGGATTGCAGAATTAGGCTGTTGGTGCTGCCTCCTAGGGCAGTCGCTGGTTTGCCCGTTTTTTCATAAAAGCCCTCATAGTAACCAAGTTGAGGGTTATAGAGGTCTATTGCCGCTTGCCATAATTGACGGGTATATTCATTGGCAGGGAATAGGGCATGAAAAGCAAAGGCAGCAGCTGTGCTGACTGTTCGCTCATTTGGCATGGACTTCCCGCTATCCTCCAAAGTTGCCCAAGCCTCTCCTCGACCACTAATTGTGCTGTGAACAACGTAGGGCGAATGGTCAAGCAGGGTGGTGGCAGCAGCAGTGAAGATGCCAGTACGGCGGTAGCGCGACTCTTGAGCCTGAAGCAGGGGTTGCACTAGCTGCCGCATTCGAGGGTCATAGCCAAATTCTAAGCCGTAGAGTAAGAAGGGGTTACTAACTGTATATTGGTTCCCCGACTGTTGGCGGCGTTGAGTTGGCACCTCAACTCCCTCCACTAAGGTGGTTTGATACTCACCACCCACAGTGGCGCGATCGACGTTGAAGCCCCACAACTGAAACGCACGGGCTGCATATTCCTCGTAACCAAGGCGAGTTTCAGGATTGACTCGTGTTAAAAGTCGTCCATTCTCATCCTTAGTCACTCTGGCACTCCAGAGAACACCATCTCGCACTACTTGTGAGTATGACCAATCCAGGACAATTTGATCGACGGCTTTTGTGTATTCGGGATGGTAATTTTTCAGGGTATATAGTGCTGCCAGTACCCGCCCAATATCAAGGGCTGACCAACCTGTTCCCTCTGCGGTGAGATTGTAGCTTCCCTGTGTGGTGGGATTACCGCCATAATCTACAGGTCTCAAGGTTTGGCTATCGTAACCCCGCTGGGGTAACTGTCCCGCAAAAAGAGGCAGCCTCTTCAGGGCACCTAACAAATACCGCGTGCGCTCATCAAATTCTTGGGCGCTGATAATGTTAAGGGCGCGTGCCGCATTTAGGGCTGCTAGATAATCTCCCAATCCCCAAAGTGTTGAACCTTTGATGTCACTGCGGTCATTAACCAGTCCAGTCTTGGATTGATAATTTGCTTGAAAGTATTGCCAAGCTGCCTCCGCATAACGCCGTTCTGGAAGTGTCAGTGGTCTTGCTAACTTGGGATAAGTCGAAGACTGAGGTTTCCCTACTGGAGGAATAGGGGCAACAGCAATGGCATCAGCAGGTGGAGCCTGTGAGGGTGTAACGCCTTGCGTGCCTACAGGTGGCTTCGCTGTAGCGGTTGGGGTTGGGGCTACTGTTGGAGACGTGGCTGTGGTTGAAGCTTTACCACTTGGCTTTCCTGGTGCAAAAGTAACCAAACTTGGTCCAATGAGTGGGCGGTTACCCCTGGCTTTATAGTACAAAATCTCTAGAATTAGACCATTGGTGTTGCCTGTCAGAGCTTTATTTGGTTGCTTCGTTTCTTCGTAAAGGCCAGCGTAGAAGCCAGCCCCATCAGGGCTGCGCAAATCTTTTACTGCATCAAAAACTTTCTGAGCGTAGGCATTGTCTGGGTAAAGATAGCGCCAGCCGAATGCGGATTTTGTGCTGATACTGCGTAGCTGCGGGAAGGGCTTATTTTCCTCGGTAATTGTTGCCCAGGAATTGCCGTTGGAGTAAACCGTGTTGTAGAGAAAATAAGGTTCTCGATCAATATTGTCTTCTGATACAGAAGTCAACTGTCCTGTGGCATCGAAGCGACGCTTTTGCACTTCTAAGATGTTGACAGCATAATCTTTTAAATACCCTTCCAAACCAAATTCAATACCATCTAAAATGTAGGACTCGCTGACTACATAATTATTAGCCTGACTAGTTTGGTAGTCACGGGTATCAACCGGAACTTTAACGCCGTTAATGTCCACAAACTTATAGGGTTCCAGTGCGAGCGCTTTGGATGCTTTAAAGCCCCAAAGTTCATAACCCCTAGCGGCATACTCCTCGTAGCCAAAGCGTCCTTCTTGCACCAACAACGTGCTGCCATCAGGTCGAACAATCGCACCGTAGAGTTGGTCATCTTTTAGCGATCGCTCTATCTTCCACTTCGCCAAAATTCCCTTGATCCAATCTTTGTACTGCGGATGACAGGTGCTAATAACGTGCAGGGCGGCTAGAATCCGACCAGCATCCAAAGCAGACCAGCCAAGCCCCCGCTCCACTGGCTTATTGTTGTAATCAGTCATCTGCCCAGTTGCCGCGTTATAAGCTTTGTTCGGCAAGCTAGCCTCAAATAGTTGGAGGTTGTTAAACGTTTTTAAGAACTGGTTGAGGCGTGAGTCAAATTCTGCTTGGTTGATTAAATTCAGCCAGCGTGCGGAATTCAATGCCATCAGGTAATTACCCATGTCCCAGAGGGTGCCGGAGGGATACCCTCCAACTGAATTGGTAAATCCTGTTGCTGGCTGATAATTTTTCACAAAATACTGCCAAGCTGTCTTAGCGTAAACCTGCTCTTCTGGCGTTAGGGGAGCGGTAACCTGGGCACAGGCATTAGCCCCAGCAGTTGGTGTTTGAGCTAGGGTTGGCTTTGGTACAAAAATAGTAAGAAAAGATTGTGAAACTGCCCCCACCAAGAATAGGGCAATCAGCTTTGACAAGTTTGGCTGATGGCGTTGTTGCATTATTTTTAACGGTTGGAAGTTGAAGATTGGAAGATTGGAAGATTGAAGGGTGGAAGGCAAAGGTTAAAGAAGTAAAAGTTGTTAATCTCTAACCTGTTGTCCTTGCAACCTCAACTTATTGAACTGGTTTTACGCCAGCCCATACAGTGAATGGCTTGCCTACCTTTTTGTAGAGCAAACTTTCGAGGATGACGCCGTTATTATTTGCCGTCAATGACTTATTGGGTTGCTTTAAAGATTCATAAAAGCCGTTGTACCAGCCTTTTTCAGATTTCAGATTGGCTTGGACAAAATCAGATAACTTGCGAGTGTAAGGCGTGTTGTAAAGCACATGCCAGCCCAAGGCGGCTTTAGCACTGAGAAACCGTAAATCGTTATGCTTTTGCCCTTTATCTACGATCGTTGCCCAGGCTTCACCGTTGACAAATAAGGTGCTGTAAACAAAGTAGGGATCGCGATCGAGGTTATCTTCTGTAACAGCCGTTAACTGCTTTGTGGCTTGGTAGCGAGCCTCTTGAGCCGCTAAGATGCGGTCGGCATAGGCTTTGGGTAAGGATTGAAACCCAGTTTCAATGCCATCCAGAATATAGGGTTCACTGAGGACGTAGTTATTAGCGCCAGACGTTTTGGCATCCCGTTTATCGTAGGGAACGCCCTTTCCATAGAGATTGACAAAGGCAACATTAGATTGAGAATCCAGCGCTTTATCTACATCCAAACCCCACAGTTTAAAACCATAAGCCGCATAATTCTCGTAACCTAATCGACCTTCTTGGTTGAGCTGTTCTTTGCCCTTAGCGATCGCAGTGCCATACATCTGACCATTTTTAGTGAGACGCTCAACTTTCCAATGTTCCCAGACGGCTTCTGTTTGTGGCTGCAACTGCGGATACTTCGCTCCCACAATCTTGAGCCACATCGCTAGACGCCCCAGATCGAGGGCTGACCAACCAATTTCTTCCCGTTTATTTAGCTCACCATAGCCAACAGGAATTAGGGTTTTAGAGTTGTAGACTTTGTTAGGCAATTCGTCTTTGTAAAGAGGCATAGTAGCCAGTGTTTTCAACATCCGGCTCATCTTGGCTTCAAAATCTGCTTCTGTTACGATGCCGAGTTCTTTAGCGCTAACCAAAGCGGCGATCGCAGCCGCTTGATCCCACATCGTCACCGAGGCAAACTTATCAACCGAATTCACCAAGCCTGTTTCATCGTTCCAGTTGCTCTTGAAGTACTGCCAAGCTTGACGCGCCATTGCCATTTCCTCAGGCGTTAACTCTCCCACGCCTGGTGCCACATAAGGAGTTTTAGTTTGCGTGATTTCCTTGGCAGTCACCGCTAACCCTGGCAACTTCACAGATTGGGCGTCCAGTTTAGCGACAGCCGTTGCCGCCGCATCTAGGTTAGAGATAGCTGTTGGAGTAGTAGATGCTTTAGGCGTTGGGACAGAAGCCTTCTTAGAAAGGTTGGCGGACAAATATTGTATACCTGCGATCGCGGCAACCGCAGTAACTACCCCTCCGACAACAGTTAGTATAGATAAGCTTTTGGGCGGCGGCTCAAAATCAGAAGTCATTGTTAATACACCTCAGTTATGACAGCTAGTTTTTGCTGCTTAGTACTTTCGTTAACAGTCTTAAGCGTGGTTACTTGAGAGTTCCCAATTCTTTTGGTCTTGATTAGGATTCCCAATTTTTTCCTCTGAGGAACAGCAACAACCAAATAAATCCCTAAAATTTGATCCGAAGTTGTCCTGTAAACGACTGACGACTAGACCCACTTCCCGCCGTGTCTCGATTCCTGGTGTTTGAGAAGGTATAACCCAAGTCTGCATCTATGTTGGGCGACAACTTAGCCGTACAACGAGCTTGATAACCATTAGCGTTATCCCATTCACCTCTATTGCGCTGTTGCCCCAGCGATGCGGCGACGCGACAGCGCAAATTCTCAAAGACATTTCCCTCCCAAGCCACTTCGCCGCTGTAAACCAGGAAATCGGGTGGAGAAAAATAGCCGCTTGTTTCTTGAACATCATGGGTGTAATTCCAATTAAATAAGTTAGCGGCTACGGAAAATTGCCCTAATTTGCGCTCTAGCCTGCTGAAAGACTGTTGCTCAAAATTGCCATCGTTATAACTGCCTAACCGCAACGATGAATACAAGCTAGTATTTGGATCAATCTGCCAGTAGATATTCGGTCCAAACCGCCAAGCCGTGATTTGATTTTCTAGAGTTTCGGGATTAGATTTGTAGGGACCTTGTTCCACTACAACCGATACCAGCACGATAGATTGCAGTTGACCGGATGGGCTAACCTTGACGGCAAATGGCACTTCTGCCTTGGCGTTCAAATTGAGGGCAGTTGGTAAACGGTCGAACAAATCAACTCCTCCTCCCACGGTCACCTTCACTTGGTCAACTTTTCCTTCCCATTCAACTTGCAAAGGGATGTTTGTCACTGACTCAAATTTTGGATCTTCAAAAGAATTGAAGCCAGTTTTGATACGAAAATAATTGCCATTACGTAAACGAAATTGAGCCGTTTGTTCGATATAGAGATTACCTTGTCCGAGCTTATCTATATCCCTACGAAAATTTGTTGTGAGACTTTCCAATTTGACAGCAGGAGTTACAGGTTCTGTTGCAGTTGGTGGTTGGCTGGGCGGTGCCGATGGCTGCGGTGGTGGCGGTGGTGGTGGCGGTAATCGCAGCCCAGGATTAAAGTTTTCTGGTCCAGCCATTAGCTGAGGCACCGGTTTTGAGGGATAGTGCCGCTCAACTGAGGAGCCTTTAAAAGTCCTAACTAATTCTGGGGTAAGGTTTTCCGGCGTGCCAGCCGAGGAAATTTGTCCGCTTAATTCTAACGGGAAGTTCCGGTTGTCAACGGTTGTAGGAGAAACAGAGTTTTCAGTTGCAGCCTGTAATTTAGGGGTCTGCAATATCCAAATTCCTGCACTGCAAAGGACTAGCCCTTGAGTGTGCAAGCATCCCAAAAGAATTTTTGCGTACCCGTTAGACCGCAAAACAGAAATATAAAGTCTAAAAATATCTGCCATTAGTTATGAGTTATCTGAAAATCTTCGGCGGGTGCAGTTGATTTTTGGAGGGAATGGGGTTTTGCGCCATGTGTGCCGTTGGACACTCCATACCCAAAAACCGACACTCCAGCAGCGAAGCGGTTGTATATCTGGCTTCCAGCACTAGAAATCACATCCCTAGAGCCAAGATGAGCAGTAGAGCGATCGCCTAATTAATGCTTCTCATGTGCCCAAACCTCTAGGGGGCGTCCGACTTTGCTATAGAGAAGACCTTCCAGAATGATGGCGTTAGTGTTCAGGGTGATAGCTCGGTTTGGCTGCTGAGTTTGTTCGTAAAAGCCTGCAAACACGGCTTGGTTCGGGTCTGCCAGCCAACGCATACCCTTATATAGCTTCTCGGTGTAGACGGTGCGGAAGAGAACGTGCCAGCCCACTGCCGCTTTCACGCTACTGCCCCGGAAAGCCGCAGCATCCTTGCCAGATTCGTCAATTGTCTTCCAAGGCTGACCATTGACGAAAATCGAGTTGTAGACAAACCAGGGCGCTTTATCCAGATTGTCCTCAGACCAGGCGGTCAGTTGGTTCGTCGCTAGATAGCGCTGCTGTTGGGCTTGTAGCACCCGACCCGCAAATTCAACAGGCAGGGCTTTGAAACCACTCTCTAGCCCATCAAGCACATAAGGTTCGCTGGTGACATAATTGGGTGCCCCAGAGACCTGCGTGTCGCGCTTGTCAACTGGCACAGAAACACCGTATATCTTAATCTCAGTAGTCTCAGCCCTTGGATCGAGTGCCTTAGGAGCCGACACCTTAATCTTACTCAACCCATAGGCAGCATATTGCTCATAACCAAGACGACCTTCCTGAGTCCAGGTTTCCTTGCCATTTCGTGCATCGCTGTTCATCAGTTGACCGTTGCTAACTAAGCGATCGCGCTTCCAGCGAGCCGTCACTGCTCGACTAGCAGCAGCGTGTTGCGGATAGCGAGCGGCAACTATATCAAGCCACCGCACCAGTCGTCCCAGATCTAGCGCCGAAAAGCCGATTTCTTGGCGGTTTTCCAACTGTCCGTAATTGATTGGGGTTAGAGTTGCAGCGTTATAGGCTTTGTTTGGCAACTCACCTTGATACAGGGGAAGCCGCTCTAGAGAAGCCAATGCCTGCCCCATCCATTTGTCAAATTCTGCGGGGGATAACAAGCCAAGTTCCCGCGCTGCGACCATACCAGCAAATTGGCTGCCAACATCCCACATATTTGTGGCTGGAAAGGAAGCCGCCGAAGACACCAGACCGTTGGGCAGGCGATTCTTCTGGAAGTAATGCCAAGCGTTACGAGCCAGGTTCATCTCATCCTCTTTGAGGGGAATGGCACGCTGCACAAGTGACGGCAGAGTCGTAGTCTCCTGCCACGAAAGTGCCTTGTGGACGCCGAATGCAGCTAAGAGGATTGCAACGGCAAGGGCAACTTGCCAAACAATACCGAGGCGTTGAGCAGTAGTCTTAGTCTTAGTAAATGCGTCCATAGCTAGCGAGGGATGATGTTGAACAGTACCTGTTTTTTAACCAGTAACCAGAAGAAGGCGATCACAACTACCTGTACCAAAGTAGTAACTAGGGGACTGCCCTCGACAAGACCAGGGATGAGGAACCAGATAACCGTGACAGGAACATGCACGATATAAACGTAGAGGGAGTTTTGACCTAAGGGCACTAAAACTTTGCCAAGCGCCTTGTAGAGGGGTTGCCAGAAGGCATCAAGCAGTGAGAAGAG
>JALYGX010000625.1 GCA_030776905.1 Cyanobacteriota bacterium
CTAAATCAGGCGATAAACTAGACATTCCTAATATTCCTGAGAGCTTTAGTGATGTATTTTTATCCAGAGCTGGCTCTTTTGAAAAATGGGTAAACGGAATTGAAAAAGAAGCAAGTTATAAACTAAAGCCTGTGCTTTCTCAAACCAAGGAAATTATAGTTTGGAGATTAGAAAAATAGTGGCAGCTCAATTACGATATGGATTGATATGAAAGGTTTCGGTTTAAGGAAATTTTCCCTAAGCTTACAGGAGTAAAGTCGCTATTCGATTTCGCCCCTAGTATCCTGGTTTATTGGAAGCGCCGTAAAACCCCTTGCCTTCAGGGAGGGGATATAAAGCGGGGCAAAGTAGGTACGGAGTTGACCAATAAGTCTTGTCGCGAATTCATGAAACACCTACCGCTATTATGCTGGCTGTGCTAGCATAAGTTCGCGGTGATTAGGTCGAAGCCATTGATAATCTACGAGTTCAAAGTCAAAGGGAAAGAGGCTCAGTATCGCGCTATTGACGAGGCGATTCGTACTAGCCAATTCATCCAGAACAAGTGCTTACGCTACTGGATGGATAACGAAAAGGCAGGGAAGTATGACCTTAATAAATATTGCGCTGTGCTGGCGACCGAATTTCCTTTCGCTGACAAACTCAATTCAATGGCAAGGCAGTCGGCGGCAGAACGGACATGGAGTGCGATTGCTCGGTTCTACGACAACTGCAAGAAGAAGATTAAGGGCAAGAAAGGTTTCCCCAGGTTCAAGAAGCACTGCCGTTCGGTTGAGTACAAAACATCCGGGTGGAAGCTTTCTCAAAACAGAAAAGCAATTACATTTTCTGACAAGAAAGGCATAGGAACTCTTAAGTTAAAGGGAACCTATGACCTAAATCACTACGACATCAAGCAAATTAAACGAGTACGGGTTATCCGTCGCGCTGATGGGTACTACGCCCAATTTGCTATTGATGTCAAGGTGAGGATTGAAACTGAACCCACGGGTCAAGCCATTGGTATCGACTTGGGGCTAAAGTTCTTTATTGCCGATAACAAAGGCAACACAGAAGAGTCTCCTCAGTTTTACCGCTCCTCAGAGCGTCAGCTAAACCGCGCTAACCGCAAGAAGTCCAAGAAGTTCAAGAAGAATGTTTTGCCGCCGTCGAGAAACTACCACAAAGCTAGAAATCGATATGCTCGGAAGCATTTAAGAGTAAGTAGGCAGCGAAAAGAGTACTGCAAGCGGGTTGCATACTCCGTGATTCAGTCTAACGACCTGATAGCCTATGAAGACTTAAATGTAAAAGGGCTGGTTAGAAATCGCCGCCTAGCTAAATCTATCAGTGATGCGGGTTGGTCTACTTTTCGTCAGTGGTTAGAGTACTTTGGCTTTAAGTATGGGAAGGTAACGATTGCCGTTCCTCCTCATAACACAAGCCAAAACTGCTCTAGCTGCGGCAAGAAAGTGAAAAAGTCCCTATCTACAAGAACCCATGTTTGTCCACATTGTGGGTTCGTTGAAGATAGGGACGTAAATGCTGCCATCAACATCCTGAAATTAGCACTGTGTACGGTAGGGCATACCGGAACTTACGCTTGGGGAGATTTGCCCTCTTGGGCGATTGGAGCAATCCTGTCGTCTAACGGCGAGTTGATGAACCAAGAATCCCCGCGGCTTTAGCCCGGAGAGTGTCAAGAACCCGTGAGCGAACCTCTAAGGATTCTACAAATTGTTCCCTCCATTTCTTTGGTGTATGGAGGCCCCAGCCAGATGGTTTTGGGGCTTTCAAAAGCTTTAGCATCTCAAGGCGTCGAAGTCACAGTATTGACCACAGACTCGAATGGGGATTTCGGTCAACCGCCCTTGGATGTTCCTCTGGATAAACCTGTGGAACAGGATGGCTATCAGGTGCGATACTTCCGTTGCTCCCCCTTCCGCCGCTATAAGTTCTCTCTCGACCTATTGCGCTGGTTGTGGCGGCACGCTTCAGAATTTGACCTTGCTCATATCCATGCTCTCTTTTCTCCAGTAAGTACGATGGCGGCAACTGTAGCACGACAGCGACAGTTACCCTACCTGCTGCGTCCTTTGGGTACGCTTGACCCATCCGATTTGCGTAAGAAGCGGCGTTTGAAGCAAATCTATGCAGCACTGCTGGAACGACCTAATTTAGCTGGGGCAGCAGTAATTCACTTCACGAGTGTTCAGGAAGCAAAGATTTCGGAGCGTTTTGGGATATCGACTACCGATATAGTGATTCCGCTGGGTGTTAACCCCCCCCAACCCCCAACAACAAAAGTTTCTCCTTGTATTCCCCCCTTATTAAGGGGGGAGAAAGAAGGGGTAATGCTTCATCCGGGTAAGGCGCGGGCTGAGTTGGGTATTCCAGACGATCGCCTGTTGGTGCTGTTTATGTCCCGCATCGACCCGAAGAAGGGGTTGAATTTACTCATCCCAGTGTTGGAAAAGCTGTTGGCAGAGGATGTAAATTTTCACTTTGTTCTGGCAGGGACAAATCCTCAAGATCCAGATTATGAAAATCAGATTCAGGAACAGATAAAGGCTTCACCCCTCGCGTCATACACAACAATTACGGGTTTTGTCACGGGTGAGATGAAGGCAGCTTTACTACACGAGGCTGACTTGTTCGTCCTACCTTCTTATTACGAAAACTTTGGGATTGCGGTGGCAGAAGCGATGGTTGCTGGAACGCCCGTGGTGATTTCTGACCAGGTTCATATCTGGGAGGAAGTCAAGGGTGCTGAGGCAGGATGGGTTTGTGCTTGTGAGGTGGATGCTTTGACTGGGGTGTTACGGGAGGCGCTTCAGGATGTTGGCGAACAGCAGCGTCGGGGAGCCAATGCTCAGGAGTATGCTTTGAAGAATTACAGTTGGGATGCGATCGCTCTAGCAATAATTCAGGCTTATCGGCAAATTCTTGTAGGGGTGGGTAAGGGCAGAGTTTCTGAAACAAATCCCTGACATAAATCTCCCAGAAAGCGAACCCCAAGGCGTATAACCTCTCCTGTTGAGTGCGGTTTCACCCCACATTCCACAACCAAGAGATTCGCTATCGTGAGAAGGTATCGAGGGAATCCCCATTAGCCGCAACGGCTGTTCTCCCTGTGCTCTCTTCCTTAATTGGGGAGGAGGGCTTTTGATTGGGTGATAGAGGTTTGATAAGTCCCTCTTGAAACAGTGAAAAGAATTATTTTTGCGATCGCTCTTATACTTCTGGCTTTTATGACATCACTTGTATTTTCAGCTCAACAACCTGAACCCATCAATGAACTGTATGTGTTTGGGGACAGCCTTTCGGATGTAGGTACGGTGTTCCGGGCAACAGGGGGAATGTATCCGCCCAATCCGACTTATTTTCAGGGACGTTACTCGAATGGTCGGGTTTGGGTTGAGTATCTTGCCGATCGCCTCTACCTCTCTAAGAGTCAAATTAACAATTTTGCTTGCGGAGGAGCGACTACTGGAAGTGAGGGCAACAGTCTTGTACCAGGCTTGCTGACACAGGTTCAGTCGTTTACACAGACACATCAACAAACCAATCCCAAGGCACTGTACGTACTGTGGGCGGGAGCGAATGATTATTTGCAGGGGACAGGTGCTGCAACGATTCCAGTTGAGAATGTGACGAAGGCGATCGCTTCTCTGACTGGTGTGGGTGCTAAAAAGATTCTGGTGGCAAATTTGCCAGATTTGGGACAGCTACCTGCAACGCGAACCAGTGCTAATTCTGCCAACCTCAGCGCATTAACACAAGCCCATAATCAGGGTTTGCGACGAGCGTTGAAGCGGTTAGGTCAACAGTATTCTGACCTCCAAATTGCCACTCTGGATGCCAACAAACTTTATCGAGACGCCATTACTAATCCGGCAACGTTTGGCTTTACCAATGTCATCGGCGCGTGTCTGTCTGGCTCTCGCGCCTGTGGTAATCCAGACCAGTTTTTGTTCTGGGATAGCATTCACCCGACGACAGCCGCTCACCGCGTCTTGGGAGAGGCTACCTTTGCAGGGGTTCAAGACGCAGGGATGGTCAATTCCCGTCCGGTACTGCTGAAGTAAACTACTATAGGGCGGTATTCTGGCAACAATTCAAACTGATCGGCACATTCTTGATAGGGGTGGGTAAGGGCAGAGTTTCTGAAACCGACAGATAAAATAACGGTCAAAACCGGCCCTCACAACATTTTGGAGGCATTTGATGTCCGCTCACCAAGAGGCACATCCTCACTCGCTAAATCGGTTGCTTGCTAGCTTACCGAGTGAGGAGCTAAAACCCTTGCATCCTCATATGGAGCAGGTATCACTCTCACATGGGCAGCGGCTCATATTGCCTCATGAGCCTATTCCGTTTGTCTATTTCCCTCTTAACTCATTGCTTTCTTTGGTGACGGTGATGGAGGATGGCTCAACGGTCGAAGCTGGCTCTATTGGGCGTGAAGGGATGGCAGGTCTGCCAATTCTTTTGGATGCGGGCACAACGCCTTCTCAAACGCTTACGCAAATCCCCGGTCAAGCCGTGCGTGTCAAAGCGGAGATCATCAAGGAGGCGTTCGACGCAGGTGGAGCGCTGCAAAAGATTCTCCACCGTTATATACATACAACCATTGTTATCGGTTCACAAACTGCTGCCTGCAACCGCCTTCATCAAATAGAAGCACGGCTCTGCCGTTGGTTGTTAATGAGCAGTGACGGTGTGGGGAAAGAGGAACTTTTCCTCACGCAGGAATTCCTGTCCACGATGCTGGGTGTAAGGCGTGCTGGAGTCAGCGAAGCGGCTAGTCAACTTCAGGGCAAAGGTTTGATTCGTTACCAGCGCGGACGCATCCAAATTGTTGACAGGAAGAGCTTGGAAACAGCCGCCTGCGAATGTTATGGGGTGGTTAGGGCAGAATATGAGCGCTTGTTTGGCTGAAGCTGTCGCATTTGGAGCGATCGCGTATTGTGAGCGAAAAATTTAAGGAAAAAATGCGATGCGATTACAGCTCTCGATTAAGTTGCTGGTTGCAAGTGGGAGTATTCTCAGTCTTGGGTTCTCTGGGTATATTCAACCCCGCTCACTTGGGGTGCAAGTCCCACAACCTACGCCAAGTGAACAAGCTCAAGAACCTACGCCTAATCAGCCAGCCCAAAGTCCTACCCAACCCGGTCGTGCTAGCGCCGATGTTCGAGCCTTGGTTGCCCTCGGCCCACGGGTAGCTGGGACACCAGTGATGGATAAAGCCAGCACCTACCTGATTGAGGAGTACCGCAAGGCGGGTTACGTGGCCGAAGTCCAGACCTTCACTTACTCAAAGTTTCAGGATTTAGGCTCTAGCCTCACCGTTGGTAGCATGAGTATCCCCGGACGGGCATTGAATGGCTCACTAGCTGGAAAGCTTAGGGCACCGCTCGTAGCCGTCCCCCATGTCGGAGGGTCTGCCGATTTTGCCTCTGTCGATGTCAAGGGTGCGATCGCTATTGTACGGCGCGGCGAGATACCTTTTCTCCAAAAGGCTCAGAATGCGGCAGCCGCAGGTGCACTGGGTTTAGTTATCGTCAACACAAAGTCAGGCAACTTCTCCGGAACTCTCGGCGGTGCGACTCCGATTCCAGTACTAGCGCTCTCCGGTGAGCAAGGTAAGCCTTTGCTGGAGCGTAGGCAAAGTCAGCCACTTGAGGTCAGCCTGAATGTAAATACGAGAGACGGTCTTGTGACTGGGCGCAACGTCGTGGCTCATCTTGAGGGCGTGACCAAGCCAAGCGTACTGCTCGGCGGTCATTATGACTCAGTAGTCGGCTCACCGGGTGCAAACGATAACGCTTCCGGGACGGCAGTTGTCCTCGAAATTGCCCGGAATTTGTCGGGCACACCGCTGGCTCGCCAAACCTGGTTCGTTGCCTTCGACGGCGAGGAGGACGGTCTTCACGGCTCAAGAGCTTTCGTGAAGGCAGCCCCGCCCCAGTTCCTCTCTGGGCTTAAGGCGATGCTGAACTTTGATATGGTTGGGGTCAATGAGCAGCTTGGTGTCGGGGGCGCGTCATCGTTGACGGCGTTGGCACTAGCCGCCGACCCAAAGATCTCAACCTTCCAAAGCAACGATAGCAGCGACCATGCACCCTTTGCAG
>JALYGX010000626.1 GCA_030776905.1 Cyanobacteriota bacterium
CAAGCTACAATCTACAAATTCCCCGAATGTTTGCTGCCTTATTTCTCACTACCGCTTTGGGCGTAATTATCTTCGTTTTACTCACACTTTTATCGGATTTTCTGCTGAAAAATTGGCATGAAAGTGCGGTAAAAAGAGAGAATTAAGAAGCCGAGTTGTAGCTAACAGGTGTAGGTACTTGTGTTGCAGACATCGATCAAATAAATTGAATAAACGGTTTTGGATTTAGATTGGATAAGCCGACCAATCCCATACGAGAAAGAAACCTAGCGAGGTTGGGCAAAATCCGCCGTCCAATAAGCTTTATACGTCGATTGAGCCTTATAGGCAGAACCAAAACCAACCTCTGTGTATTGAGGATTGAGCATATTCTGCTTGTGTGGAGGACTATTAAGCCATGATTGAAAGACTTGGAAGGGGGTAGATTGTCCAGCGGCTATATTTTCAGCGACTGCACTCCAGCTATAACCTGTGGCACTAACCCGATCCCCTACCTGAGAGCCATTCGAGCCACTATGGGAGAAAAAGTTATTCATTGCCATATCTCTGGATTGACTGAGTGCTGCTTGAGTTAGGTTGGAATTAATGCTCAACGGGGCTACGCCAACTTTTTGGCGTTCGCTATTAATCAGAGCTAGTAACCGAGTGCTATAGCTGCGGTTCAATTGTGCAGTTACCTGGGGCGTAGGACTTTGTGTCGTCGAGGTTGATGGTTGAAGGTGGCGATTTTGATTAGGGATAACGGTAGATGACAAGGTGGCTCTTGTCAAACCCGAACCGTAAGGCAGCGAAGTCAGACTGATAGCAGCAGCTACTAGCAGAGAGTTGCGGTTATTCTTTTTCATTAGGGTGGTTAAGAGATAGGACAATTATTTGCTCAACTTGTCATATCTCTTACTGAGGAGGGACATATGCAGTATCACGCCTTGCTATGCCTAAGAAGGGTCAAACTTTTAGACCACAGAGTATTGTTTGAAGAATTAGTAAAATCTCAGCTTTAGACCTTGACTAAATATTCAATATATGATTTTAGATTAATTGAAAAGGACGGCTTAATTGGCTTTTTTAAGGATTCCAAACTCAGGTAACTACTGGATAAAAAATGCTCAGATACCAGCTTCCCTAATGGTTGGCGGTGGTTTCAATCTGACAAAGGAAGGCTTGTGCTTAGTTGATATTGAAATAGCGCAAGGGATGATCGCGCAAATTGTATCGGCAGGAAATTCTGCGGCTAGCGATACCCAGATGATTGATTGGCGCAAAGGGCAAGTATGGCCTTGTTTCGTGGATATGCATACCCATCTGGATAAAGGTCATATCTGGGAGCGATCGCCTAATCCAGATAATACATTCGCTAGTGCCCTGGAAACAGTAAAAACTGATAGCCAAAAGTATTGGCAAGCCGAAGATGTCTATCGCCGCATGGAATTTGGTATTAAGTGCAGTTACGCCCACGGGACTAAAGCTATCCGCACCCATATTGACTCGTTTGGCGAACAAGCGGCAATTAGTCTAGGCGCATTCAAAGCACTACAGCAAGAATGGCAAAACCGAGTAACGCTGCAAGCTGTTTCCTTAGTTACCCTGGATTACTACCAAACTCCCGAAGGAGTTGCTTTAGCTGACCGCATTGCAGAGATAGGAGGAATTCTGGGTGGTGTAGCTTATATGCATCCAGACTTAGATAGCCAGTTGGATGTGGTATTCTCCCTTGCTAAAGAACGAGGTTTAGACCTCGACTTCCACACCGATGAAACCGATGAACCCAATTCAATTTGCCTACAAAAGGTAGCCCAAGCCGCCCTCCGCAATAACTTTAGCGGGCAAATTATCTGCGGTCACTGCTGTAGTTTGGCAGTACAGACACCAGAGGTAGTCGATAAAACGCTGTATTTAGTCAAGCAAGCCGGAATTGGCATCGTCAGCCTGCCGATGTGCAATCTCTTCCTCCAAGACCGAAAACCCAAACGTACACCACGTTGGCGGGGAGTGACGATTCTACAGGAACTCATACAATATGGTATTTCTGCAACTGTAGCTAGTGATAACTGCCGCGACCCATTTTATGGTTTTGGTGACCATGATGTTTTAGAAGTCTTCACTCAGGCAGTACGAATTGCTCATCTAGATATGCCTTATGGCGATTGGCCTTGTGCTGTTACCAAAACAGCCGCTGATTTAATTAATTTGCCAAATGCGGGGCGAATTGGTGTTGGACTACCAGCCGATTTAATTTTGTTCAAAGCACGCAACTTCAGCGAACTTTTGTCTCGTTCTCAACATGACCGAATTGTTATCAGGAATGGTCAGCCAATTGATACAACTTTACCGGATTATGCAGAACTGGATGACTTAGTAGTAAAAGCAATGTGATAAATCTCACGATTGAGCGAGTGCAAATCCTTAGAATAAAACAATTTAAATCATTATTGATTTTGAATATTAGTGATGATTCAAGCTCAATAAACTAGAGTAAAAAATGAGTACCATATAAAATGGAAAAAACTCCCGGCTGATTTTCAACTTCCTGACGATCCAGTGGAAAACATCCATAATCCTTTATTAGCATCTGCCCTGCGCGAGATGCTTAAACTCGCGGGATTTCTTACTTCCAATATGCTCATTGGTTCCAATTTTGGAATTTGTGCCACTGTGAAGGGAAAGATAGTTTTCAAAGCACCAGATTGGGTCTATGTTCCTTCCGTGCTTCCGGTACCAGTGGGGGTGATTCGTCGCAGTTATACGCCACATACTGAGGGAGAAGTGCCAGCCGTGGTGATGAAATTTCTCTCAGATACGGAGCAAGGAGAATATTCCTCTAAATCTACTTATCTCCATGGGAAATGGTACTTTTACGCTACCACCAAAAGTCAGTGCTGGTCTAAGTCATCCTTACTATTGGGCACCATTCATCCTAATTGGGAATGGGCTGTAAGCAGTTTTCGGCATACAATCATTC
>JALYGX010000627.1 GCA_030776905.1 Cyanobacteriota bacterium
CACGGTTGACCCACCACCTGATTTAGCAATTGAGATCGATGTAACTCACGCATCAATCGATAAGATGGCAGTTTACGCTGAACTCAAGGTGCCAGAGGTTTGGCATTGGCAAAAGGGCAAACTTACAGTCAACATTCTGACTGATACAGGTTATGTGGAATCTGAAAGCAGTCTGGCGTTTGGATACTTTCCAGTAAAAGAATTGGCACAATTTATGCAACTAGACCCTGAAAAAGGTGAGAATGCTCGACTGCGGGAGTTTAGGGAATGGGTGCGACAGCAGCTACGAAGCCAGTAGGTAGAGGAATCACTTGATGTATGCTTTTTTTAATTCTCTTGCCCTAAGTTCAATATATCTGGGGAGAACAGCACTTAAGGGGAAAGCGATCGCCATTAAGTAGAGACTCTCTGGAAGGGTGCTCAGTTACAAACGCGCTCTCGCGATTTATGGCTCAGGGTCAAAGATGAATTACATTTTCACATCATATTTAATGGGTCAACATCAATAGTGAGGCTGACTCCAGAAGGGCATATCGCCCGCAATTCGCTTAAATCCGGCAATTCTACCGGAATATCTGGAGGAAACTTCAGCAAAATCTGCCACCGATAGCGACGGGCAACTCGCATAATACTTGCAGGTGCTGGTCCCAAGATTTCGCAGTCTGACCCAGTGGCACTGATTTGATCGGCTATTTGCTCGGCGGCGTTCTCAACTTCCATTTCATCCAAACCACTCAGCCGCAATAGAAGTAATTGTCCATAGGGGGGATAGTTCAATACAGCGCGTTGTTCAAGTTCTGCTTGAGTGAAGGACTCATAATCGTGACGCTGTACAGCTTGAATGACTGGATGTTGCGGGGAATAGGTTTGAATAATTACCCGACCGGGTTCATCGCCACGACCCGCACGACCCGCCACCTGAGTTAACGTTTGAAAGGCACGTTCTGCGGCTCTGTAATCTGCTAAATTCAGCAGTCCGTCGGCTGAGACAACGCCCACTAGAGTTACCTGAGCTAAATCTAGCCCTTTGGTCAGCATTTGCGTACCAACTAAGAGGTCGGCTTCTCCATTGGCAAAGCGCGTCAGTAAGGTGCGGTGCGCTCCTTTGGTGCGGGTGGTGTCGCTATCAAACCGGATCAGGCGTAAGTTGGGAAATGCCTTGGCTAAATCCTGGGTGACGCGCTGGGTACCGCTACCGAAGAATTTCAGGTAAGGAGAACCACATTCGGGACAACTGCGGGGATGCGATCGCACAAAATTACAGTAATGACACCGCAGCACTTCAGCTGCACCTTCGTGGGTGTGGTGATAGGAAAGCGAAACATCACAGTAAGGGCATTCCACAACATACCCACAACTGCGGCAAGAGACAAAGGTACTGTGTCCCCGGCGGTGGATAAATAAGATGCCTTGTTGTCCTTGCTCTTGTAACTGTTCTAAGGCAGTTTGCAGGGAACGGCTAAAAATCGAACGATTTCCTTGCTGTAACTCGTGCCGCATATCCACCACCTCCACTGGCGGCATCGGTCGCGATTGGATGCGTTCTGGGAGGGAGAGGTAGTAGGAGTGGGGAGTGCTGAGGGGGGAAGACAAGCAGGATTGATTGCTTCCTTGTCCTCCTTGTCCCTTAGTCGCTCGCTCTCTAATATTCACCCAGGTTTCTAATGAAGGGGTTGCGGAACCTAGAATGAGCGGGCAGTTTTCTAGTTCGCCGCGCCATTGGGCGACGGTACGGGCGTGGTAGGTGGGGGCGGGTTGGTCTTGCTTGAAGCTGGAGTCGTGCTCTTCATCTAAGATGATTAAACCTAGCTGAGGTAAGGGGGCAAAGATTGCCGAGCGAGTCCCGATGACGACCTGTGGTTCACCCGTTAGCATCTGCCGCCATGTGTCGTAGCGTTCGCCGTCTGAGAGGGCGCTGTGATAGACGTTGACTTTTTTACCGAAGCGGGCGCGGAAACGGTCGGTGAGTTGGGGAGTTAGACCAATTTCTGGGACTAAGACGAGGGCAGATTTTCCCTGTTCTAAGATAGGTGCGATCGCTTGTAAATAAACTTCTGTCTTCCCCGATCCCGTCACCCCATGTAACAGCACTTGAGCGAAGCCGTCCAGATTATTAATTACCACCAACGCCTCAGCCTGAGACGATGTCAATGCCTTAGGGCGATCGCTTACCACTGTTGGTTCTGCCGATGACCGCAACACCTCCTGTTGCTGGATAACAATACAACCCTTCTGCTCAAGCGTCTTCAATATAGAAGAACTAGCATTACACGTCTGTAATAATTCGCTTTGCCACAACTCACCCCCACGTCGCCGCAGCACTTCCAACACTTCTCGTTGACGCTGAGTTAGGTCGATGGGGAAGATATTCGTTACCAGGGTTACTGCTTTCTGTAGTTTGGGTTGTGCGGTTTTGGGTGGTTCCATGTAGCTTTCCACCCAACCGCGTTTTAGTAGCTCCCGCAATCCCCGCATTGCGCCTCGGATTTGGCGTTGGATATATTGCCAGCTATAGTCTCCCTCTGTTTGGGATTCTAGTAGGTTCAAAATTTGACGCGCCATTGGACTGACAAAGGTATCAGCACCTTTGTCAGGAATAGCCGCTTTTTTGAGGCGAATCCGACGTTGCGATGACCTGAGCAACCCAGGCGGTAGCGCTCCTCGAATTACCCACATCAGGGGCGTACAGTAATACTGTGCCACTCGCTCTAAGAGCTGCCAGTAGGAAGGCTGAAAGAAAGCCGCACTCTGGACATCCTCGACCTCCTTGATTTTTATGGCAGGGTCAAGGTTAGAGGGAGGCGAGTCTAGAAGACGAATAGCGATCGCTCCCATCTGTTGCGCCCCAAATGGCACGGTCAAAATATCCCCTGGATGCACCTCTATGTCAGGGGGCAATCTGTAGGTGTATAGTTGCGCCTCTTGCTGTTGTTCTTGTGGTGTCCACTGAGAATCCACCAGCACTTCCACCCATCGCTCCTGATCCGAACCGGATTGGTAAGACGCCCCTCGCTCAGCCAGTACCAGACCAGAATGGGAATTAGACATAATCGTGAATCCTACTTACCCAAAATTCCTCCCGATGAGGAGGTCATGCATTCAGACCTGACAATTTTAACTGGCTTCAGGGGAGAAATCCTTGCCTCCGGTTTACAGTAGCTAGGGGCTAGCTTCGCCCTTCGCTCCGATAGCCTCTGTCGCCTTCTTACTAAGGTAGGGGTTTCTCCCCCTAGGCGACTGTGTCCTCTAATCCCTAAGCTTCTTGGAGGCGGCTACGTCTGCTACATGAGCAAGAAAAGTGTTTTCTCACTATTGGTAGAGAGGAAAGCCGAACAGGTATGAGAACCTGTTCGTATAGCAAAATCAACTTAAAGAACCGATTTCCGTGAACTTAATCAGTGGTTACCACACTTCCCGTCCAAGTTCAGAGCCTAGATTTTTGTAGATTTATTGCTGTGAACCGTGAAAACTATCATTATTGATGTCAAGAATTGCAAAAGTATGCTTAATTGACTCTTAGTTTCTCGTTTCTGACGGTGCTGGTTTTGCCCAAAATTTACAGACAGTACTATTCTTTTTGTTTTGTAATGAGGGAAACAACTAGCAAAATTACTTCTGGTAGCCTTAAAATCAATAGCCCCTAATCTCCTAGCTCGTTAATCAGGAAATTAATTTTTTAGAATTTTGTAATGTTTGCCTATCTTATCGAACCGTTATCAGAGTTGTAGTTTCTAGCGCTCTTTGGTTACCCTTTTATGGGAAACTGTGCATCTAGGAAAGGCCGTTCCTTACTGGGGGCGCAGTTTTAATAAAGGGAGGCAACCTTCTCACAATCCCTCATACACTCATACCCCATGCTTGCTATGAATATTTCTGAATTGAACGAAACTGATACTCTCAAGTTTACAGAAGATACAGATTTTTCTCACCCCGATCATCTGGAGCCAGAGGAAGCTGAGTTGAGTCTTGTCGAAGTCGAGTTCTCAGACTCAAGGGAGAATATCGGAGCCAGTCGTTCATCGGGATATAGCAAAACTAGCTCGGATGATACGGTAGGTGCGTTTTTTAAAGAAATGGCACGTTACCCACTCCTCAAGCCAGAAGAAGAGGTGGACTTAGCCAATGCCGTGCAGTTTTTAGTGGAAATTGATGAACTCCAAGAACGCTTGAAGGAAGAGTTGGGTCGCAAGCCAACAAAAGCAGAAATTGCTAAAGTGCTGAATTTGACAGAGCGTCAGTTGGAAAGTCGCCTCTATCGCGGTCGGGTGGCAAAGCGCAAAATGATTCGCTCCAACTTGCGCTTGGTCGTGTCAATTGCGAAGCGATATCTAAATCGGGGCGTGCCGTTTCTGGATTTGATTCAAGAAGGTGCTTTGGGATTAAATCGCGCTACAGAAAAGTTTGACCCAGACAAAGGTTATAAATTTTCTACCTATGCGTATTGGTGGATTCGCCAGGCAATTACCCGGACAATTGCCAATGACGCTCGCACCATCCGCTTGCCGATACATATTGTCGAAAAACTGAATAAACTCAAAAAAGCTCAACGCGACCTCAAGCAAGAACTGCAACGCAATCCGAATGAAGAAGAATTAGCGGCGGCTTTAGAGATTACCCCTTCTAATTTACGTCAGTTGCTACAGTTGCGCAGGCGATCGCTTTCTCTTAACCACCGCGTTGGTAAGGGAGAAGATACAGAATTAGTCGATTTGCTCGAAGATAACGAACTGCGCTTGCCAGAAGAGCAAATGAGCGAAGCGATGATGCGTCAAGAAATTTGGGAGGTTTTGAGCGACGTTCTGACTGAGCGCGAAAAGGATGTTATCTCTCTGCGCTACGGTTTAGCTAGCAGCGAACCCTACACCTTGGAAGAAGTCGGGGGTATGTTCAATCTCTCTCGCGAACGGGTGCGTCAGATTCAAAGCAAAGCAATGCGTAAGCTGCGTCGTCCCCAAGTGGCGCGACGGTTGAAAGGGTGGCTGAACTAACCTTTAGATTTGGGATTTTGAAGGATAATCGAAAAGCTCAAATCTGAACTCAAAACGTTAGGGATGTCTTCTGAGTTAACTTTACGTCCTGCAACACCGACCGATGTGTCGGTGTTGTTCAATCTAATTCTAGGGCTGGCAGAATACGAAAAGCTAGCTCACGCTGTTACTGGCAGTATTGATGCTCTTAAAGAACACCTATTTGGTTCTAAGCCTTATGCAGAGGCGATTCTGGCAGAGTATGCAGGACAAGCGGTAGGCTTTGCCTTGTTTTTCCACAACTATTCCACGTTTCTAGCCAAACCGGGAATTTATCTGGAAGACTTATTTGTTCTTCCGGAATTCCGACGCTTAGGGATTGGTAAGGCGATTCTTTCCTACTTAGCTCAACTCGCTATTTCTCGCAATTGCGGGCGTCTGGAGTGGAGTGTTTTGGATTGGAATGAAAGTGCGATCGCATTTTACAAGCGCATGGGAGCATCAATTCTGGAAGAAACTCGGATTTGCCGTATTACTGGTGAATCGCTGGCTCAGTTGGCAAGTGGGGAATTGTCTTCTTTGCTGCGTTCATCTGTTCCAGAGGATATGTCAGTACTATTTGGCTTACTGCAAGGGAAAGCTGCGTTTGACAAGAAATTACATACCCTCACAGGAAATCCTGACACCCTCCAAGAGCATCTATTCGGCAAGCCGACTTATCTTGAAGCAATTCTGGCAGAATCTGAAGGGCAAGCGGTGGGATTTGCCACGTTTTTGCACAACTATTCTACATTCCTCACCAAACCAGGGTTGTATGTGGATGATTTGTTTGTTTTACCAGATTATCGCCGTCAGGGTTTGGGTAAGGCGATGCTGACTCACCTCGCTCAGTTGGCGGTAGAGCGCGATTGTGGGAGATTAGAGTGGTTGGTGGCGGTTTGGAATGACAATGCCATTACATTCTACGAACGCATGGGGGCTTCAGTTTTACCAGACTGGCGAATTTGTCGGGTGACGGGTGACAATCTTACCCAGCTAGCGGCGCTAACCTCTAGTGACAACCCCAACAAACTTGTTGAAAAATAAATTTTGGTTGCAGATATTGATAAATTGTCAACAAGTGGAGCTTTTCTCTGACAGGGGGTAGTTACCAGGCTGTAGAAGATAAGTCCATACTTAAGATTTCAATCCATGCCGTTTAGCTTGAGAGGAAAGTATTATGACTATTTGGGTAAATGAGCAAATCGATCCATCGGGTCTTCTCTATTCTTGTATTGCCTGTTGTGATGAAGCTCAAGCTAAGGATTGCCACGAGTCTTTCGAGCAGAATTTGACTGAGGAACAAAAGTCAGCCGGTTGGGTGGCACGTCTGAGAACTGTTAGTTCCTGGGAGGAAGTGCCAGTCAATGCTTTGAAGTTGGACTAGATGCAAAAACTCGGTGAAGTCTTTTCCTAATTAGCGATCGCTTTAAAGACTGAGAAATAATACCTTATGGCTTGGGCAAGCGACAGCTACTTAGCTGCAAGTTAAATACCCCATCCTGATCAAAACAAGCAGGAATATCGCTGATTCTTTGAGCATAGTTTTCACTGGGGAATGTGGCAGTTTTCCCAGTCGCTGAGACTTCACAAGGACGATTATCGCTGCATTCGGATTGTGCTAAAGCGTCATCTTTAACGGAAGTGTTGTGAATCGCTACAACTTGATTAGTCCGCAGAGAAATTACTGGAGAACCTGACATTCCGCTTATAGCACTGCAACGATGACGAATACTTCCTTCCCAGCCATAGCCATTTTCTAAGGTATTGACTGACTCTCCAGTTTGACAGAGTGTTCTATGGAGGAAAGACGGGGAAATTCCAGGAACACCAATCATTTCAACGGGTTCTCCTACAGCCACTGGGTTGGGAGCAATGGTTAAGGGTTTAAATCCGGCATCGATTAATTGTTGATAAGTTGTATCTAGCTCCAAAATCGCAACGTCCGTACCTTTCATTGTTGCATAGGCAACTTTTCGGACATTAACTATATAGAGTTGGTCTTGTTTGCTATCAAAAAACCAATTGAGAATAACGGCTTGATTTGAGGGGTGGTTAACAATGACTTCATTGACGCCAGGAAATTTAGGAATGTCGTAGCAATGACCATTAGTTAAAGCGTAAGCTGGAGTAGTTTTTGGAGAAAGGAGTTGCGTGCTGGCAAGTCTTCCTTGTGCCGATACAGATTGGGGGAGAGACTCGATAAAAAATACCGTGCAATCTCCATCTTCGCTGTCAAGTAAACCGATGCTATTGTACTTTTTGTCTCTGGCTATTGATAAAAGGTTCCAATCCACATTTGTTGATTCCGCCTCTGTATCCGGTAGTCTCTTACCGTTGCGATCGTAAACAGAAGCATCAGCAAGATTGGCAGTTACAATGACTGAGACTCCCACAAATAAAACTCTGCGCAGCCAGATTGTCAGCCTATTCAACTTAACTCTCCTTTAATAGAATCATTGTCTCGGTAAAATTTTCCTACCTAGCTATAGGATTTATCACCATTCCCTTGACCTTTTATGCAAAGAAGCTTGAGATTAAATACTATAAAAGGAAAAATTAATTGCATAGAACCTTGATCGAATAGCTGTACTTAGAGAAAGCCATCAGAAAATCCCATCGCCTTCTAGGGGATTAGGATGAAAGGCAGGTCAAACAAGGGGATGCGATATCTTGCCACCCACCAACCAAAGAATTAGGAGACAGGTTCTAAGTAGTGACGACAGATCAGAACTCAATTGAGACAGAAAATACTCCCAAGCTTGCCACTCCTATAAAAACTATCGCACTGCTAGCGATCGCGATGGTAGCTGGCATATCCTTTAGCTGGCTGCACGTTCCCGTAGGTTGGCTACTCGCTCCAATGCTCGTGGGAATTGCTTATGCAATTATCCAAGGTAGCCGTCAACCCCTACCTCCGGCGTTCAAAATGGTTGGACAAGTCATCATCGGCATCTTCACTGCCACCCGCTTTTCCCCAGAGACACTAAGCGTGGCAACAACCTACGCCATACCCCTGCTACTATGTGTTTTTACCACGGGTAGTCTGAGTATGTTCAACGGCTACCTGTTAAGCCGTTGGGCTGGCATTGATCGCACTACGGCTTTTTTGGGTTTCATACCTGGTGCCGCCTCTAGTATCGTTGCGATGAGTGAAGAAATGGGAGCAGATGCGCTGACTGTTGCCCTAATTCAGTATGTTCGGGTATTGCTAGTCGTCTTACTCATGCCAGCTGCAGCCAGCTTACTTTTTCCCGTCAACCCAGACACTCAAGTCGCAGCCCCCGTCGCGATGACAAACAACCTGCCATCACTGCCAATAATTTTGAATTTATTGGTGCTGGCTGGGTGCGGCGTGTTGGGGGTTTGGGGGGGACGGCGATTGCGTCTGCCTTCCTCTGGGTTCTTGGGTCCATTTATCGTAGGGCTAGTTACGTTTTGGATACTGCCGTACCAATTACAGGTGCCTCAGTTCCTTTTTTATGCAGGACTGCTGCTAGTTGGACTTTCTATTGGGGTACAGTTTGACTGGCAAATCGCCCAAAAACTTTTGAAGGCCGTGTTGATTGAGGTAGGTTTAGTAATTCTATTGATTTTGAGTTGTTTGGCAGTTGGATATGAGTTCCATGTGGTGACACACGTTGATACGATAACGGCTGTCTTAGGCTTCACGCCTGGGGGAATTGAGGCGATGATTGCCACGGTTATGCAGCTAGGTGGTGATACCGGGTTGGTGCTGGCAATGCAATTGACCCGGATGTTGAGTATTCTGTTGATTGCCCCGTGGTTAGTCGCTGTATTGGTTAAGAATGTAAAACGGTCTGAAGGGGAATCAGAAGGGGAATAAAGATTGCCGGACGTTAACTGCTATTTTCCTAGGTTCAGCGGCTTTTGGGAATGTTGATAAGTTCCTAGAATTAAGCAGGGTTTTGGCTGTGTTGTACCTTGCAAGTGGAATAAAGAACTTCATCGACTTTATCTAAAGTGAGGTGTTGTTGGTCAGCTAAGGCTTTAATTTTTTGTGTGATCGTTTGAATTTGGAATTTGTCGAAGTCTAGCCCCAGTTGAGAAGCTCGATAAGCGATCGCATGTTTACCTGTAAGTTTGTGATTGAGCAAAAACGAGCGCGTTAGACCAAAATCACTGGGATTAATCACTTCGTAAGTGCTTGGATTATTCAGGATTGCTTTGGTATGAATACCAGCCTTGTGGCTAAAAGCCGCCGCTCCAATAATGTAATGGTTAAAGGGAATAGTAATTCCAACTTTATCAGCAACTAGCTGATGTAATTCACCGAGCTGGTACAGGCAGTATTGACGATTCAATCGCTCTGGATCGATGGTATAAAGACGTGCAATGAGTCCAGCTAGGGGCGTGATGCCATTACGTTCACCAATTCCCAACACAGTTGTATCGATATGAGTTGCACCAGCTTCGAGGGCAGCGTAGCTATTGGCGATCGCACAGCCAGTGTCGTTATGACCGTGGAACTCGATATCTTTATTGGTACATTGGCGCAGCATCTGCACCACATCAAAAACTTGATTCGGGGTGGCTATGCCCACAGTATCGGCGAGACCGAAACGATTTACTATTCCCAGTCGATCGATAGCCAGATAAACCTGTAGCAAATCT
>JALYGX010000628.1 GCA_030776905.1 Cyanobacteriota bacterium
CTGCCACTGCTGCTGCTGGCTTACTGGAACGGGAGAAGCTAACGCAGAAGTGGATGACACCTGTACACTACCGAGCGACAGTGCAATGGTTAGACCAGCTAGTGTGCGATTCATATGCATCCTTTGATACTCAGGCTGTTCTTTCTCAGTATCAGAGGGTGATAAGTGCGATCGCGTTCGCGCTATGTCTAATTTGAAGTATAAATTTGGTTTGGCTTCATACAAGGTGGGGAATTTCTCCCCACCGCCTTACCTCTACCGGAAAGCCGCCAACATTTGAGCTTTCTTCATCGGCTTGCCATAATCGCCACCAGTTCTCCACTCAATACCCTGTAGGGAGCATTCCTTGCGTAGCTGCTCACTGGTCATCACAGCGTAATCGACGGCGGCAGATCCTACAGATATCGGTTGTAGTTTGGGCTGAGGAGCCTTCTTGCTGCGGGTCTTGCGTTCCCTCTCTACAGTGTTTCTGGGAATGCGATCGCGTTGCGCTGCGGCGTCGCGCAGATCGTCCCTTGAACAAGCTCCCTCAATTTCGCGCCGTCTTGACTATCCCCAAAAGTGCGATCGCGTTGACCTGACCCGACCCGGACATTTTTGACCTCTCGGTAAGAACTTGAACCAATTTGAAGCCGGGTGAATTGAAACTCAAGTAATTTGAAGCGAGCCGTGAAACGCTGAAAACCTTGCCTAGCCAGTAAAATCAGATTACCCTTTCATTTCATGCCGCCAAATTTCATGCCATTTCAACCCACAGATCAACAACTTGAAGCTATTCCCTTATTAGCTAGTGGGCAAAGTTACAGCCGAGTAGCTGAAGCGGTAGGAACGTCTTCTAGCACAGTCTGTCGATGGCTCAAAAATCCAGACTTCAAAAAGCTAGTAGATGCCATACAGCAACAAAAACTTGAAATCACAAAAAACGTACTTGCAGAAACGGCAACCGCCAAAATAGAAACTTTAAAAGACACACTTCAAACAGGCTTGGAGTTTCAGAATGAGCTGATTGAGAGTACACGCCACATTACGACAAGATGCCTTAATTTACTCTCAGAGGTGGTAGAGCAAGTAGATCGTTTAGTCCGGGCTGAAGATCGGGATACGGGACTGACACAGAAGGAAAAAGCTTTGTTAGCCTTCATGCCGACCTTGATGAAAAATACCACGGTACTAATCACATCGGTGAACGATACATGGGATCGTCAGGTGGGAATAGAGGAAGTTTCCAAACGGTTGGATGAATGGCAAGCTCATTGGAGTGAGACCGATCGCAACTGAGCCGCATATTACAAAATAAGGACGTGAAAATGGGTGTATAGCTTTAAACGGCTGTAAAGCTTGCTCTATCGAGATTTCCTACTCTACTACTATTAAAGTGTCCCGACCTGTCCCAACCTGATCTGACAACTTTTCCAATTTTTGTTCGGATGGATTGCCAGAGCGCGGAAAATTTTCAGAAAGTTGGCGATCTAGGTTGGGACATAGCTTTAAACGGCTGTAAAGCTTGCTCTATCGAGATTTCCTACTCTACTACTATTAAAGTGTCCCGACCTGTCCCAACCTGATCTGAAAACTTTTCCAATTTTTGTTCGGATGGATTGCCAGAGCGCGGAAAATTTTCAGAAAGTTGGCGATCTAGGTTGGGACAGGTCGGGACAATTGAGACGATTAGCTCTGGTTTACTCTCCCAAACCCTTATGCGAGCGCCGTTGTCACGATATCGATGCCGTACCCAACCTAAGTTTTTCATGATTTCAGCAACCGCATTCTTCATTAGCTACATCCTTAGCAATTGCTGTCAGTTCCTCCTCTGTACACAATAAATCGTCTTCCACCTGTTCAGGTTGGGACATAGCATTAAACCGCTGTAAAGCTTGCTCCTTCGAGATTTCCTACTCTACTACGATTAAACTGTCCCAACCTGTCCCAACCTGATCTGATAACTTTTCCAATTTTTGTTCGGCTGGATTGCCAGAGCGCGGAAAATTTTCAGAAAGTTGGCGATCTAGGTTGGGACAGGTCGGGACAGTTGGGACAATTAGCTCTGGTTTACGCTCCCAAACCCTTATGCGAGCGCCGTTGTCAGGATATCGATGCCGTACCCAACCTAAGTTTTCCATGATTTCAGAAATCCGCCTTCTTCATTAGCTAAATTTTTAGCAATTGCTGTCAGTTCCTTATACACAATAAATCGTCTTTCACCTGTTCAGGTTGGGACATAACAGCCAATTCCCCGGCGCGATCTGGTCGGCCCGCTCAATGAGATTCCCAAAAAACTGACCCTCAACCCGTAGGACACAATCGCGAACCCATCGAACAACGCCTTTGACCCAGCCTTCCTTCGACATCGGATGCCAAAACCAAACTGCATCACCCTGTTGATACGAGTCGAGCGGAGGCAGATCTGAGCTTGGCTGATTGCCTTCAGTGGCGATCGGCTTATTTACCACTTCCCCCGCTGCTACAAAGACCGCCGTCGATTTTGACGAGGACAAAGACTGCCACCACTGGCTTAACTGCTGCCGCCTTGGTTGGTCATCTTGGAGAGCGATCGCCTCTTCAACCTGCTGTGTGGTAGCGTCGAGACCCTCAAGCACAAGGAACAAATCTTTCGGAGTTCGGCAGTAGGCCAGCGACTCGGTCAGCCGAGCAAGAAGACTTCGTTCGCCCTGACTTTCTGGCGTGGTGGAAGTCGAGGATGCTGCCACGGGTTGATTCAAAGCCTCTAGCCACTGGGTCAACTGTTGCCGTCTAGGCTGGTTAGGTTGGAGAGCGATCGCTTCTTCAACCGCCTCGGTGGGACTGCCGTCAACGATGCTAGCAAAATCCTCAGCCGATTCAGCAAACGGTAAAGCCTCAAGCAACTGCTCAAGCTCCGAACCTACACCCTCATGCTGGTAGGCAGCACTTTGGTAGGCAGCACTCTCGGTAGGCAGCACCGGAGATCTATATATATTACCCGTGCTGCCTACCTCTACATCACTATCTAGTGATACAGCGACCGATTCAACCCCCATATTTTGATTAACAGCGATAGGTGGGCAAGCGTCCGGAGTGGTGAGGCTTCTTAAGGCAGCTTCAGCAGCTTGCTGGGAGGCAGCGGCGGCTTCATCTCGTGCTAGCCAGGTCTCAAGAGTTTTCTGCCTCAGTTCGGGGATTTCGACGGGTTGGTAGTAGCGCTGCTGATTGCCCTTAGCCCCTCGCTTGACGGGAGTGGAGAAAGCCAAACCTAGGGACTGCCTTAAGAATTTTTGGGCGATCGCTACAGGACTATCCTCCTCTTTGATGGCGACTCCTAAGACAGACTTAATAGAGTCAGCGAACTGGCGAGACTTAATGCTCAAGTCAATAAGTACTTGTGAGTCGTTAGTCCATTCTGTATCCTGCTGCAATAAGGTATGGATGCCGAGAGCTTCGAGAAATTTGATTTTGCCACCCATTAACGAGCGGTTGACATCTGGAAGAAAAAGTTCGCCCTCACCTGAATGAAGCTGCCTTTCCATCACCTGCTTGTCACGGTCTGGCAAAAACTTTCTACCAATGGTGAGGTGATAGTGAAGCCGTGCCTTTGAGTACTCGCCTTCATCATCAAGCTTTACCAACTCCATGTTGACCAGTTGCTCACAGTAGCGCCGTGATAGCTCTCCCTTGCGAAGCTCCCTCAACTCCTCTTTAGTTCGAGATTGTTTCTTGGTTAGATATTTATAGCGGTCGTCATCTGGGTTGGGAGATTGAGAGACATCATAGCAATGCCGCTGGTAAATGTTGTCTCGCGAACTACCTAAATCTTCCTTGATTTTGTCGAGTCCATCGGCTTCTTCATCGGTATCCAGGTTATAGTCACCCGCCTGAATCGAATGACCCTCAGCAACCAACGCTCTAAGAATCTCGTGGCGATAGCGAACCATGCCTTGGTTAATTCTTGCTGCCATCTTCGCCCAAGTGTGAAGCGATTGAGGCTGGAAGGAGGTAGCTGCCTCAAAATCATCGGGGAAGTCACTCTCAGCCAGTAACTTAACGTGAGCCTTGAACTGAGTTTGCTGAGAAGCCATTAGCTTTTTAGGTGAACTTGACCCGTTGCCGATGCGACCCATACCAAAATTTTTCGCCCAGATATGACGGGGCACTGGTTCTCTCAGCCGCGCCATCCGCTGTAAAACTGATGGTACGGGGATAACGCCTTGGCTGATGTCGAAGACAGCGGTGAAGTGTCCCTTGATATCGATACTTACCCCTGTCTCAATGGATGGGCTAGCGATCGCCACATCATACAGAGGCAAGACCTGATTGAGCTTGTCAATGCAGCCAAACGCCGGATGGTTTGGATCGGCAATAGACTCGGCATCAATCCGCAGTATCCGCAGCTCTGGGAATAGCTTGAGGAGATAATTTTCTAGATTCTGGGTTCCCCACTTGGATTTGGCTTTTTGCCCATCGACAAAAATCAATAGACGCCCCTCCATTCGGATGTGACTGGCTATGACGCCCAGCAGTTCGTGGGAACTTTCCCAGACTGTGACATCCCACGGAGTAGGGTTGCCTTCCTTGACGGCTACCCACGGCTCAACCGGAAAGTTTGCCAATGACCGGACATAATCAATGCTCAAATCAGACAGATCGGCATCCGAGAGGTAAACTTTGCCCTCTTCAGATTCCAGAGTATTCTGGATGAGTTCCTGGAAATTTCGCAAGACCTGTACTCGATGCGCTGATACTTCCGTGCGGGCGCTCAACAAGTGCCAGAGCGACTGCTCACACTCGTCTAGAATTAGGATACAGCCGTGCCAGTCATCGGGGTTAAATCTCGCTTGAGAATTGCGCCGCAAGCTATCGAAGCACAATCCAAACCCAAAAGCCCCTTTGGTGTCGGAATCCTTCAACTCAGAAACATAATCGATTCCGAACCTTGAGCATAACGCTTGACCCAACTGCTGACGGTGGGTGATGACGATGACCTTTTGCCCTCTGTTTTGAGCATCAGCACAGATTTTTACTAGCCACTCAGTTTTGCCGGAGCCTTTTGGAGCTTTCAGGCAGATGAGCTTTGCCGAGAGCGGTGGGCAAAACTCCCCAATATATTTAGTGCTGCTGTCGAGCCGAAGCGCTGGCTTGTAGCTTAATTCTCTCAGTCCATCGGCTTGCCAATCGTCAAAAGATAGAGCTTTCAAGTAGCACTCAACAAAGTAGTTACCCCCCTTGGCTACTATCAAATCATCGCAGCCCTTAATCATCGGTTCCCAGCCGATGATGGAAACTTTGCACCCCTTATCGACCAAAAGTTTAGCCGTACACCACAGAGCCTTCCTATTAGCTTGACGGGTCTTGCGTTTTTCGTCCTGGTCAAAGGCAAAGTAAAACTGCCTCTCCCCCTGAGCAAAAATTTCCAACTGAGGTAGTAGGCAAGGCTTACCATCATTCTTGCGGTAGCCTCCCCAGATTCCCGGCAATCCTATCGCCGCGAACCCCAACGAAAGTAGAGCCGCTGCCTTCTTGACTCCCTCGGTAACTGTGACTGATACTTTGGGATTGGCGATCACCCAATCCCAAAAACCCAGCGCTTCACCACGGTCATCGACCACAACGTTCTCTGGCATGGGCACGTTATACCGCTTGCTGACCGTCTGCCAAACGTGTAGCGGAACTCTCAGAGCGAATAGCGTTGCCGCAGCTTTCAGCGGATGCTCGTACTTCTGGTACTTGCCTTTAGTGGTATCGATGCGTGGCTGATCAGCCTTGAAGCATCCCCAAAGGTCATCCTCTCCCGTCAGTGGGTCGATGCCATTTGACCACCATCCGCCCGTCTCAATGTGCGAGTATTTCTTGAGAATCCAGCCGGGAAGCCTACCAGTGTTTAGCCGCTTGATTGAATCCGAGTAAAAGAGCCGCTCATAGGGTGCTTGCCCCTCCAGAGACACCAGATTTAGGGCTGCTACTTGTGGAGCTATAGCGCTGGCTTCCCATTCTTGCCAGTGCTTTTTAAAGATTCGATTTCCTTCTTGAGCGGCTGGTGGCTCAATACTATGGTCTTGCCCACTTTGTAGGCATAAGGGAAGCTTCTGGCTGCTTTCAAGTGTTCCTGATAGTCTCCCCCCTGATCCTTCTCGATCATGCGAGCATATTCCTTCCGAAGTCTCTCCAGTCGATCTACCTTGATCGACTCCTGAGTTCCGCCGAAACCTCTTGACATACCGCTTATCCTTCCTATTTGAGAGCTGGTGAAAACTTCCAAAACCTTTAAACTTAGGAGAGCTAGCCATTACGCTTCCCCCCTTTTTACCAGGTTAAGCGCTTCATCCAAATTAAGCCGATCTCCCCAAATCTCACTCGCCAACATCACCCTATATCGAGGCTTTTCTTTTGGTGAAACGCCCGGAATGGTTGCAATTTGAGGATTCTGGCAAAATAATCTGGCTGACGGTGTTGGCTTTTGTGGTGATTCCCAGACGGAATTTTCACAAATACGCGATTCGTCATGTATTTCTAAAAACTTTTGGGAATCCCCTAATTCCCGTGGGGCTTGGCTTGTAGCGCGTAAGCCGCCCTTCGAGGTAGAATCGTGACTAGCAAATGACATAAATTAGAAATGCCTACCGCTGTTCTTAGCGTCGGTAGGTAGTTTTGTTTGATGGGAGCTGAGTTAGGCTACGACGACCAATCACAGGACTAACTCAGCTACTTTTATCGAATCATGGAAAGCCTCAAAATCTGGTTTTGTGCAAGCTCATTAAGTTTTGTAACATGGTCTGATGGGTCGATTGTTGTAAAAAAGAAACCTCTCTCCATTTCTCCATTGCTCTGAGCGGGCAACTTTGCCGCTAGAGTTTCTGGCTTCGAGAGCGTCAACTAGCGAATATCCAAGCGCTCTACATTTATCAAAATAGTTTTCTAGAGATGCTGCTAAGAGGTTATCTCTCTTTGCTTTTCGGTAAGGCTTTCAATTACTGCAAAAAGTAGCTCACTGTTAAAAAGGTATTGAGTTTCCAGTAAACATTTAAAATTATTACGGCTGGTATTATGTTCAGTTAGTTCTTTCCATTTAGGAAGATATTTGTCTATTAAAATTTCTTGAAAGCTGCTAGTGCGTGCTACAAAAGGAGCATCAATTTCTTCTCTACAAACTTCCATAAAAATATCCCATGATTTTTGGCTAGCTAAGTCAGTGGGGAGTGATTTTCTCAGGTACTTAAATCCTTTCTTTATCAACCTGTATAGTGCTTCGTAGCGTGATGCTGTTAACTCAATTAATTCCGCATCCCATTTTGTTATGATAGATGCTTTTTTTTCTTCTTCAAGTTGGTTTTCAACTTCATTTAGTGATATGAGTAAAAAACATTTTGCTAACAATAAACTCCAGAATCGTTGCCATTTCCATTCATCTTCTAGGTCTTGGGTGTATACAAGACTTTTCAAATCTTCACTAGGTAATAAGGTAAACTGGCTAGCTTTATATGCTGCCTCTAAAGCTTTATAGGCACTCAGTCTATCGCCTCCTGATCCTGAGAAAACAACCACGATTGATAAGGCAGAAGGATTTTCTTCTGTAAATTTTTGGCAGAATCCTGAATCTTCTAAAGTTGACTTAATATATTCTTCGATAGTCTCCCATAGACTAGGGTTAATTTTGGTGTAGATTGCTGTGTTTTTTGTTAATTTTTTGCTTAGTTTTACCATGTGTCAGCTTTGAGTTGCAGATGGGTTTCTGGATAATTCTTAAATCTTAGTAGCGATCAGTTTCACATTGGTTTACCGCCGTAACTTTCGCCACACCCAACGGAAGGGAAATGAAACGAGCGACCATAGCGTCTCCCAAAGTGCTTGAGCCTCCCTGATTCTTCGAGTCATAGTGGGTTACGTTTTAGGATTTCCCCACTCAATCATCTTGGCTAGTGCCTCAGTATCAAATTCATTGAGCCGCTCTACTAATTCCTGAAAAGCACGATATTTCTGATCTGCGTAGTCGTCCGCATCTAACCCTAGTACTTGGCAGAATTTCACAAAGTCAGCCTTCCAGTGGAATGCTTGGATGCCTTCAACAAAGGATTGAGTAGTTGTTTCTGCTGAAGATTTCTGCTTATTAAATGGAGTGCCATCATCTCTGGTGTAGCGCCCTGGTGTTTCGCTCACTATCTTGCCCCTCGATTACCTGAAAGATACAGTGCCACGTAGCGCTTTGCTGATTCTATGTCCCGTAGCGCCAGAGACTCGGCAACCGAGCGCACGGCAGGCGGCAAGTTGCCAATCTGTATCTCAAAGGTAGGTGGAGACTGGGGACGAGAAAAGCGATCGCCGTAACTTTCTGCTATTTGATTGGTAGCCAGAGAATCTTGCACCCTGTCAATGCGGTTAAGCTGCTCATCTAGCGATCGCGTCATTCGTTCTCCTCATGGCTTGCCATCTCACTACGCTTTTTTTTAACGTACCCCTGGACAAAGTCCGTTAGGACTTCCCCCATAGTTTTTCCTTCACTTGCCGTGACACCTTTGAACTGATTGCGTAGTGTTTCTGGCATAAGTATTTGTACTCTTACTGTCTTTTCCTCTTTCTTTGCCATAGAGCCAAACTGAGTTGATGTAATCATTTTGGCACTCATAGCGTGAATACTCATAACGCAACTCACGCTAATAATACTAGTACTACAAATAAAGCTGCTAGTACTTATAGTACTCATGATACTCATAAGTGTGTTAATCTTCAGAAAACACCACCAAGTCACCACATAGCCAAGTAACAAAAAGTCTACAGGTGGATTAGTGGGAGCCTACAGGACGAATTAAAGGTTTTGTTGTCACATGAAAACAACGATTCTGGTTCAGTGGGAGCGGGTGTTAGCCGAGCAGGTGACACTTCCCCAGAAGAACCGATGGACACGACGGGCTATTGCCCAATTTCTCGGAATTAACCGCATCACCGTCAAGAACTATGCAGAGGTAATCGCTCCAGTAGTCCGTGATTATCGGCAGCGGATACCAAAGGAGTCAGGACGCTTCAGAACAGGTTATGCCCTAGACCAGTACCAGTTCTGGGTTATCTGCAAGATTGCCGCTTTCATGCAACTGCTGAGAGCAGATCTAAACGGTTCGACCTATACAAAAGACGCGGCTCAAATCATTGCCAAGCATCAGAAATACCTGAGCTACGAAGTCTTTGTGTATGACATGAATATGCACGGCGATAGTGCTGCATAAATCGGCTGAAACACTCAATTTCACAACAAATTAACCAATTAGAGAGTAAATCAAATGACGGCTACAACCCCAAAAAACCGCAGAAACCGCAAGACTCAAGACGCGGCTGAAGTGACCGAACTCAAAGACATCTTTAATGAGGAACCCGAAAAGACTGTTAGTGATGCGGCTGAGTATGTGGGCACTACTGAAGCCCAGTTACTTGAGATGTTTTGCGAACGGCTGAGTGATGGTTCTGTCTTGGCTTGGCATACCATCCCAATCGAGCATGAGTTGCTGTTGGATGAATTTAAAAACCTTGTTGCCGCTGAAAACTCAGTCCGCCGCTTCGACATTCCTACGGAACCCGCCGCCGAACTTCCCCCAGTGGTAGAACAAATCCTCGAACTACCAGAGGAACCACAGCCCAAGCAATCTAAGCGCAAATCATCAGCGTTAACCGAGCGCAAAACCAAGACTATCCAGAAAGCCACACAAGACGCTGAAAAACTTGACACTGGCATTGCCAAAGCCGAGCAACTACTGAGGGCACAAAAGGGAGCTAAGGCTGGGGCAAAGCTGGCAACTATCGAGCTTTTAGCAGAGGAGTCTGCATACAACCAAGTGAAGTCCGCTGCCCTCAAGCGAAAAGTTGCAGCGCTGGTTAACGAACTGGCAGAAGAAGAGAACTTTGACCCCGATGAACTGCTTAAGGAAGTGGGTCTTGATTCCATCCCTGACACTTTGCAAGACCTGATGGAGGAGATAGCCCCGGCG
>JALYGX010000629.1 GCA_030776905.1 Cyanobacteriota bacterium
CTCTGACGGAAGTGTTACTCAATGCTATTACTGATTAAGCGCTAATCTGACAGAAAATCTCTTTTAACCGGGAGTGAAAGTAATGGAATCCATAGATGATTTATTAGCCCAAGTCAAAGCTGAGTATCAGGAACAAGAGCAAGGTTTACAACCTAATAAACAGCCCCTATTTGAGAAGGAAGAATTTAAGTCCCCAGCACCCCTTCCCTCATCTTATCCACCTAGTCCTTCTGCACCAAGCTGGACATCCCCAGTTGAAGATTGGGAACTTGCACAGTTTAAGGCTGAGTTTGAGGAACAACAGCGAGCGGAGGAACTTAAACGACAGCAAGAACTTCGAGAAGAAGAACTCCGAAAAGAGCAACAACTCCAAGAAGAACAACTCAGGGCACAGCAGAGGCGGAAAAGAAAACGGGAGGCACTAACTCAGGAAGCGACTGAGTGGCTAAAAAAGTTAAATCCTCGTTCAGAAGAAGGACTTTGGTTTGAAGAGTTTTCTTATTCTTATCCTTCCAAACTAGAGGCGGCGATTGATTATCTGGAAGCGTTGCGAGAAACTCACCGCTAACACTCATGCCTCGATGCTCACCTCATATGCGTAATACATTACTAATAGCCACTAGCTGACAGCCTTCCAGCTCATAGCTATTGGCTTTTTTAATAGTTTTATTGAAATCAACGGGATTTTTGATCCGTCGTCTAGGCTTAAATTAGGAACTACTGACGATCGCAGGAGTTATTCTCTAGTGGGAGGTTCTATTGTGCAAGACCGTGACTATACATTAATCATCGACAAAAGCGGCAGTATGTCTGCGCCAGACCAATCCGGTGGGAGAAGTCGGTGGGACGTTGCCCAAGAGTCTACGTTGGCACTGGCAAGAAAATGCGAACAGTTCGATCCAGATGGGATTACGGTTTACCTATTTTCTGGTCGCTTTAAACGTTATGACAATGTGACCTCAAGCAAAGTCGGTCAAATCTTCGTTGAAAACGATCCGATGGGTACTACTGACCTGGCTAGTGTCCTGAAGGATGCTACCGATCAGTATTTTCGGCGTAAGGCCGCTGGACAGACGAAGCCAAATGGAGAAACCATTCTAGTAGTAACCGATGGGGAGCCAGATGACCGCAAAGCCGTGATGCGAGTAATTATTGAGGCATCTCGGCAGATGGAACAGGATGAAGAACTGGCGATTTCACTGATTCAAGTGGGTAGTGATGTAACCGCAACTCGCTTTCTGAAGGCACTCGATGATGAACTTCAAGGTGCTGGAGCTAAGTTTGATATTGTAGACACGATTACTCTGGATGATATGGAGAACCTAACTCTGGCTGAAGTGCTGCTCAATGCGATTAACGATTAACTGATGCACACTTTGGCTGCCTTCAGAGTTGAGTTACTTCAATTTAGTTGTCTGTATTACTGACGGTAAGTGGCAAACGTCTTAGGATAGCGTCTTACTTTGGTGGTGGCGCACCCTGCTGGGCAAATGCTGAGGGAGGAGGCAACTACGCATAACTATGCCTAAATAGCTGTGATCAAAGCGATCGCATCTTTGTGCTTCAAGTTCCTAATATCTAAAATGTGCGAGGCGCTTGTTTTTTCAAGCAGGCGATCGCCTTCTTAATCGAACTATTTAGCAAAGCCTGGGTGATAGTTGAACGTTGCATTGAACATGGAAGAATCTCCGGCAGGGCGGTTAATTCTAGTTGTGCAAGATAACCCCGATCATACCCGCCTGATTGAAGACGCACTCAATGAGAAGGCAGGACGGCACCAGATTGTGGCGATCGCGGATGGTGTAGAGGCGATGGACTTTCTGCATCGCCAGGGAAACTATGCCGACGCTACCCGTCCAGATTTGATCTTGCTGGACTTGAACTTACCAGGAAAGGATGGCAAAGAACTCTTGGCAGAAATTAAAGCCGATCCGCAGCTTAGGCGAATCCCAATTGTGGTATTGACGATTTCTGCCAATGCAGAAGACATTTTCAGAAGCTACGCGCTTCAAGGTAATTGCTATGTCATCAAATCTGCCGATCTGGAGCAGCTATTTCAGATTGTCAAACGTATTGAAGAATTTTGGTTAGGAATTGTCACGCTGCCAGTGGAGTAATTCATTATCTAATTATTATTTTTATTTAGACATATTAATTTTTTATTATTATAAATAATTTTTTAAAATATATTGATTGCGGGTAAAGGAATTGAGGCTCTATTTGAGAAATCTTCGAGTTTATTTAAGAATTGCCTTCAGCATCCTAGGAATTTTCTGCGATATCCTGCAATCTAGAGGCATAAGCTAGAAGTCTAATCTATGGATGGCTGCATAGATTTCGTCTGATGTAGCAGCCTAGATTTCTACTTAATACAAATAGTCTTGAAAAACTAACCCCAAAGAAATGAGCGGCTTATAAGTTCATGTTGAGCAGGGTTGTTATTTTTTTTTCAAAATCTGTGGAGAGCAATCATGGCAGGTATGAATTTAGAGACGCAAGATATTAATTTAAATAGATTAAAACAACCGCCGATCCATATATTGACTCAAATGCAACCGCATGGAATCTTACTAGTCTTGCAAGAACCTGAATTAACTATTTTGCAAGTCAGCCGGAATACTTCTACAGCTTTCGGCATTGCCCCGGAAAAGATTTTGGGTAAGACACTAGATGATATTCTGGATTCCTTTCAGGTAGATCAGTTCAGGATGGGATTGTCTCGTGAAAACCTAGATCTAATTAATCTTACAAAGGTTTGGGTCAGACGGAAAGGAGATGATTACTTGGTGTTGGATGCGGTTTTTCACCGCAGTGCAGACGGATTTTTAGTGCTGGAATTAGAGCCTACACTGACCCAAGAAAATATTCCCTTTTTGAGTTTTTATCATCTAGCCAGAGCGTCAATTAACCAGCTCGAAGCCACCTCCAACCTCCAAGATTTCTGTCAGATTATCGTCCGGGAAATCCGTAAAGTCACCGGGTTCGATCGCGTTATGCTCTACAAATTTGACGAAGATGGGCATGGCGAAGTGGTTGCCGAAGAAAAATTGGACGACATGGAACCTTATCTGGGGTTGCACTATCCAGAATCCGATATTCCCCAACCTGCCCGGAAAATGTTTCTGTCCAACTGGATTCGGGTCATTCCCAACTCCCACGCTGAACCTGTAGAGCTGTATCCAGCCAAAAATCCGCTTACGAATCAGGCGATCGATTTGACCCTCTCTATCCTCCGCAGTGCCTATTCCTGCCACCTTGAGTACCTGCACAACATGGGGGTTGGGGCATCGATGACCATTTCCTTGATGAAAGATCAGAAGCTTTGGGGACTGATTGCCTGTCATCACCGCACACCCAAGTATGTACCCTACGAACTGCGGAAAGCCTGCGAATTCCTGGGACGGGTGATTTTTGCGGAAATCTTCACTCGTGAAGAGGAGGCAGACTACAACTATCGAATGAAACTGGCGCACGTCCAATCAGCATTGATCGACTATATGTCCCAGGCAGACAACTTTATTGATGGATTAATTCAGCATGAGCCGAACTTGCTTGACCTAGCGGATGCAAAGGGAGCTGCCATTTGTTTCAACGGGCAATGGACGACGATTGGTCGGACGCCAGAGGAAGAGGAACTGAATTACCTAGTGCAATGGCTGGCGAAAACGGTGGATGAGGAGGTCTTTTATACTGATTCTCTACCACTGATTTACTCCGATGCTGAACGATTCAAAGATGTTGCCAGTGGTCTTTTAGCGATTCCCATTTCCAAGCGCAGCTACGTCTTGTGGTTCCGTCCGGAAGTAATCCAGACGGTCAACTGGGGGGGCGACCCGAATCATGCCTACGAACTCAAGCAGTCTAGCAGCGACCTGCGGCTATGCCCCCGTAAATCCTTTGAGTTGTGGAAGGAAACGGTACGTCTGAAGTCTTTGCCCTGGAAGTCGGTAGAAGTCAAGGCGACGTTAGAGCTGAGAAAGGCGATCGTCAACATTGTGCTGCGGCAGGCAGAGGAACTCGCATTACTGGCTCAAGATTTGGAACGCTCGAACGCCGAACTGAAGAAATTTGCCTATGTGGCATCTCACGATCTGCAAGAGCCACTAAATCAGGTGGCGAACTTTGTGGAATTGCTGGCGATGCGCTATGACGACGAGCTAGATGAGGATGCCAAAGAGTTTATCGGCTTTGCGGTTGATGGTGTCAGCCTGATGCAGACGCTGATTGATGATGTTCTCGTGTACTCCAAGGTAGACCTGAAGGGGATTGAGTGGGAACTGACTGAGGTGGAGACAGCCTTGCACAAGGCATTGAGTAATCTGCGGGGACGGATTAGCGAAACAGGGGCTGAAATTACCTACGATTCGATGCCAACGATTGTGGCGGACAGTACCCAACTCATGCAACTGTTCCAAAACTTGCTGGGGAATGCCATTAAGTTCAAGAAGAAGGACGAAACCCCTCAGATTCATGTGGGAGTACAACGCCAGGAGGATAACTGGCTTTTCTCCGTTCAGGACAACGGCATTGGATTCGATCCGCAGTTTGCCGATCGCATCTTTGTCATTTTCCAGCGCCTGCACACCCGCGACGAGTATCCCGGTTCCGGTATGGGACTGGCGATCTGCAAGAAGATTGTCGAGTGTCATCGAGGACAGATCTGGGTTGAATCCGAACTAGGTAAAGGTGCAACCTTCTTTTTCACGATTCCTGTAGGAGGACGGTACCGCAATCATGCCAACGGACACAAAAAACAAAACTATCTTTTTGGTCGAAGATAACCGGGGTGACATCCGACTAATTCAGGAAGCACTCAGAAGAACTGCCTCCCAATGTGAGGTGGTCATTGCCCGCGATGGTATGGAAGCGATGGCATATCTTCGGCAGGATGGGGAATACGCGGGTGCAGTGCGCCCTGACCTCATCCTGCTCGATCTCAATCTGCCCAAAAAGGATGGTCGGGAAGTGCTGGCAGAAATTAAAGCTGACCCGTCCCTCAAGCACATTCCCATTATTGTCCTGTCTACCTCCCGCAACGAGGAGGATATTTCCAAAAGCTACGACCTACACGTCAACTGCTACATCTCAAAATCACGTAATTTGTCTCAATTGTTCAAAATTGTTCAGGGGATTGAGGAATTTTGGTTGGAGACTGCAACACTGCCACTGGAAAGCACGTAGGCAAACATGATTGTAAACATCCTGCTCGTTGAGGACAACCTGGCAGAAGCTCGCTTACTCCAGGAAGTCCTCAAGGGTACGGTCTTGAGCCGGTTTAACTTATCACACGTCAAGCGACTAGCAGAGGCGATTTCTCTTCTGGAACACTCGGCGAACACCCGCCTGCAAACGAATAACTTTGATGTTATTTTGCTCGATCTCACCCTGCCGGATAGTTATGGATTAGCCTCCTTGGACTCGATCCTTCAGCACGCTCCCAGCCTGCCTATCGTTGTACTTACCAATACCAACGATGATGAACTCGCCGTGGAGGCCGTCCGGCATGGGGCACAGGATTATCTGGTCAAGCGGCAGATAAACCAAGACATTTTGGTACGTTCTCTGCGATATGCGATCGAGCGCAAACAGGCAGCAGAAGCCCTGCGAGAGGCTAACGAAATCCTGGAGTTGCGGGTACAAGAACGCACCGCTGAACTAGAAACAGCTAATGAATTACTCAGACGAGAGATTGAGTGGTGTCAGAGAATTCAGGAACGGTTGGAACTGGCTCAAAAAGCTGGCAAGATTGGTAGCTTTGAATGGAATATCCAATCCCATGAAATAACTTGGACGGCTGAACTGGAAGCTTTATATGGGTTGGCTCCAGGCAGTTTTAACGGTCGATACCAGGATTGGATTCAAACCCTTCATCCAGACGATCGCTCCAACACTGAACAGGAACTTTGGCAGGCAGTAAAGGTTAGACAGGGACTCGATACCGAGTTTCGCATCGTCTGCCCAAGTGGAGAAACCCGTTGGATTGCCGTCAAGAGCAGCCTCTTTCATGACCATGCAGGCAAACCGATGCGGATGATTGGCATCCACATGGACATTACCGAAAAAAAACAGCTCGAAGCACAGTTCCTGCGAGCACAACGACTGGAAAGCCTGGGAACCCTTGCTAGTGGAATTGCTCACGACCTCAACAATATCCTGACCCCAATTCTGGGAGGAGCGCAATTGTTGCTGCTCAAATTTCCCCATCTCAACGAGCAGACTCGGCAAATGCTCAAGATGCTAGAAATTAGCGCCCAACGGGGAGCCGGACTAGTTAAACAAATTTTGTCGTTTGCTCGCGGTGTAGAAGGCAAACGGGTCTGTCTCCAAATTAATCACCTGTTATTAGAAGTTAAGAAGATTAGCCAACACACCCTGCCAAAATCGATCAATATTTACACAGATATTTCGCCCGACCTTTGGATAATCTCAGGCGATGCCACCCAAATGCATCAGATCTTTATGAATCTATGCGTGAATGCTCGTGATGCCATGCCGGAGGGTGGCACTTTACAGATCACCGCGAAAAATTTGCTCATCGATGAACAGTATGCCCGAATGCATCTCGATGCAAGCGTGGGTCCCTATGTCATGGTTTCCGTTGCCGATAGTGGAACTGGCATTCCACCCGATATCCTCCATCGTATTTTTGACCCGTTCTTTACCACCAAGGAAGTTGGCAAAGGAACTGGATTGGGCTTATCTGCCGTCCTGGGGATTGTTAAAAGCCACGGTGGATTTGTTGATGTGCAGAGCGAAGTGAACCAAGGCAGTACGTTTAAGGTATATTTGCCTGCCAACCAATCAACAGTACTGCCAACAGATAATGATTTGGAGCTGCTCCTCGGTCAGCAGGAGTTGCTCTTAGTGGTTGATGATGAAGCGGCGATTTGTCAGACCATCAAAACCACCCTAGAAACTTACAACTATCGAGTGTTGACAGCGAGCGATGGGATTGAGGCGATCGCACTTTTCGCCGAGTACAAAGATAAAATCCAAGGCGTCTTGATAGACATTATGATGCCCTCAATGGATGGTCTAGCGGTAATTCCCCTGTTACACCGATTCAATCCCAGTGTGTATGTAGTGGCAATGAGTGGACTCAACTCTACAGAAGCTGCACTTCAAGCTGAAAGGCTGGGCTGCCAAGGTTTCTTGCCTAAGCCATTCACTACAAATGAACTGCTGCAACTACTCCACAAAGAGCAGTGTCCGCCATAGTACAAATGACCTTAGTTTACTTAGCTGTTCCACATTTAAGTGGCATCTCCGCCCCTTAATAAAAATATATTAAGTGCCTATTAATAGAAAATTAGGATGAGTAAAATTACTTAACTCTGTAAGAATAAACGCGAAATCCGCTAAAAGATTTTTATTTCTCGCATTTTTTTACGGATATTGCATTGCTAAGTCTGAATCAGAAATTAGACGCTCTGATAAGGACATCTACAATGCATATTTACAGCTCGATTTTGCTAGGAAGCTTGTTAGTTACAAGTGTAGCAAATAATTCCCTAACTATAGGAAAAGGTGGGAAAAAGCTACAACAGTCTAATTCAATTCAACAACCGTTATTAGCTCAAGAGTTAAATCAGGTAAATGAATGTTCTGTCCGTGGACAGAGTCCTCTACCCGGTTGTGGACGAACATAAAGAGGCGATTAAAAAAGCTGAAAATCACTTCATTTTGAGCAGAAAAAGAAATTAAAAATTAGCTCGAAAAATTAGCTGGCGCTGGGGCAAAATTCGCTGGTAAGGGCGCAATTAATTGCACCCCTACGGCTAATGACAAGATTTTGGCAAGAAGTCTATTTAAAAGCTAGGCTGACTTCCACTTGCCGTGAAAACTATGAGGAATCACGGCAGGTAATCCCAGCCGACAGACGGGTTCTTCATTCAAGCGATCGCTATCAAACACCACAACTTCACTCGTGTCAGAATTGCCATCATAGACAACCGTCAGCACCCAACCCCGATCGGCATTTAGGGCATCAGGAGCATAGAGAGCTTCGGAAGGATAGCGATTCTCACCCATGTCAGCGATTGTTAGGGTATCAGTTTTGTAGTCGAAGCGAGCGATCGCATTATGCATCTCCTTACCAATATCCCCCTCATGGCGATGTACCACGAGATAGGTATGAGGTGAGGCTTGTCCTACAAACTGCGGCGGTATAACCGGGAACTCACAAGATCTGTCGCACAATTCTTCGAGTCGTGTTAGTTTCCCCGTTTGGGGATGCAAACGCGATCGCCATAAAGTTCCCTTGGTCTTGGTGTGAGTTTCACCCGTGGCGACTTCTTTCAAATACTGATTCGTTTGAAAGTCTGGAAAACGGACAAAATCAATAACCAGTGAGTTATCTGCGTCCACATAACTATTGCCAAAGTGCCACTGAAACCAAGGTTCAGTTTCACTGCGACTGACTAACGAAAGGGTTTCGCGATCGAGGACGATAATCTGAGTTGGCTTATCGGGTTGCCATTCCAGTGCGTCGCTAAAACTGCTCAATCCTATCCCGGCTGGCAAGAGATTCACTCGCACTGATGGGACAAAAAATACCAAATACTGCCCTGCTAAGGCAAAGTCATGCACTAGAGGCAGACCATCCAGGGGCACAGAGCTTTGTTGGATAATTTTGCCAGTGGCGTCGCTTTTGTAAATTCTTAGCTTTGCAGTCAGTCCAGGCGGGATGCCAAAGTTGAAAATCTCTCCCGTTTCTGGGTCAACCTTGGGATGGGCAGAAAACGGCGCTCCTTCCTCCAACTGGGATAAACTATCTGTTCCCCTGGTTTCCAACGTCTGGAGGTCGAGGGCATAAGGACTTCCGCCTTCCCATAGAGCTAATAGTTTATCCGGTAAGGCAAGCACGGACGTATTGGCAGCGTTCTTAATGGGTTTTAACCATTGATTCCAAATGGGACCCGGTGCAGTCATGCCATAGTTGCCGTAGAGAAATTCACCAGCGGCGGATTCTTCCACATAGCCAGAGGTTTGGACGTAGCGATAGAGTCCGGTGGCACCTGCATCCGTGAAATGCACTCCCAAAATTGCCCCATCACCATCAAACCAGTGTCCCACTCGTACACCACCGCGTTCCAAGCGTGCCGGACCATTGCGATACAGCGAACCCCTTAAGCCCTCTGGAATGCTGCCAGAGAGAATAGGTAGGGGAGTGAGGGGAAATTCAGTTGCGGATTGGGCGATCGCATTTGCCCACGCTTTTTTTATTGTTGGTTGACTAACCGTTTTCATAACTTCCGAATCAGGACGTACTTATAGTTAAGCTAAGAATCGAAACAAATAACTCAACCTAATTTGAGATTAGTTTTCTACGTTGTGCTGAGAACGACCTGTAAGTTCTGCAACAATTCATTGGAAGTGAAGGGCTTTGGCAAAAAGGTTTTGACGCTATCACCAAGAATGCGAGTTATTTTATCGTTTGACATAAGTCCGCTGAGTCCAATAATCTTGACCTGCGGGTTTATTTTTCGCAATACCTGAATCGTGGTTGGACCATCCATACACGGCATCATCATATCGATCAACACGACACTGATTTCTTTCTGATGTTTTGTATATAAGGCGATCGCCTCAATACCATCACTAGCAACTAGAACTTTGTAGCCATAGGTTTCCAGCGAGGTTCTGGTCATCTCATGAATTGAATCTTCGTCATCGACCACGAGAAGTAATTCTCCATGCCCTAAGGGGAATTCGTGCTGAGCTATTGCTGTAGAATCTATCTCGCTGGTTCGGGTGACTGGTAAGTACACCTTAAACTGCGTTCCTTTGCCGACTTCGCTATATATCTGTACAAAACCACCATGACTTTTGATGATGCCAAGTACAGTGGAAAGACCAAGTCCCGTACCTTTACCCAGTTCTTTTGTTGTAAAAAATGGCTCAAAAATTCGATCGACAACTTCAGGAGGCATCCCAGTTCCCGTGTCAGATACAGTAATGACAACGTAGGGTCCAACCTTCGCCTCAATATTCATGCGAGCATAGTTCTCATCAATCCAGAGATTGCTCGCCATAATCTCCAGGATACCCCCCTCTGGCATGGCATCGCGAGCATTAACGCAGAGGTTCATCAGTATCTGGTGTAGTTGGGTAGCATCGCCAGATATAGTCCAAAGGTTTTGCGTTGGGACATTGGTGTGAATCTCAATCGATCTGGAAAATGTTTGTTTAGCAATCTTCTCGATTTCCGTGATTAAGTGCCTCACTTGCAGGGTTGTGCGCTTCCCTTCAACTCCCCGTGCAAACGCCAGTACTTGTTTTACCAAATCTGCTCCCCGTTTAGCGTTTGTTTCCATTATCGAAAGCCAGTGCTGACTCTGCTCGTCCTGGAGTTTTCTCTCTAGGAGTTGAATGGTCATCAGTATTGGTGTCAGCGCGTTGTTAAGGTCGTGGGCGATGCCGCTTGCTAGGGTACCGAGACTCTCCAGGCGCTGCGCTCGGAGAAACTGCGCTTCCAGTTGTTTTTTCTCTGTAATGTCGGTATTGACAGTCAGGATAGATTTGGGTTGTCCGTTTTCATCGCGCATTACTGTCCAGCGACTGGCAACGATGATGTCCTTGCCATCTTTGGTAATTTGATGCAACTCACCCTGCCACTCCCCTTTCTCAGCTAGACTTTGTCGGTTGTTTTGCAGTTGAGATAAGGCTTTTTGCCGATACAAAAGCTCATCAGCCTTCTTGCCAACCACTTCTTCTGCATTCCATCCATACAGATGTTTGGCTCCTTCGTTCCAAAATAGGATGTGGTGGTCTAAGTCTCGAACGAGAATTGCATCTGTACTAATATCGAGCAGGGCAGCTTGTTCGTGGATTTTCTGTTCTGCCTGCTTGCGCTCTTGGATTTCCTGTTCTAGACGTAGATTTTGCTCTATTAATGTTTGGCTGAGGTTCCGGAGGCTCAAATGGATCTGGACGCGGGCTAAAACTTCTTCATGCTGAAGTGGTTTGGTGATGTAATCCACTGCACCGAGACTCAAACCTCTGACCTTATCTACTGTTTCGGTCAGTGCCGTCATGAAAATTACGGGGATATCTTTGGTCGAGTCATTCGCTTTCAGGCGGCGGCACGTTTCAAATCCGTCGATTCCCGGCATGAGTACATCTAACAAGATCAGATCGGGTGGGGCATATTCGACTCTTGCGATCGCGCTTTCGCCATCTTCAGCAACCAAGACTTTGAATCCAGACTCGGCTAAAAAATCGAACAATACCTCTAAGTTGGTAGGAGTGTCATCGACGATTAAGATGACACCTTTCTCAGGCGTATTAACACTCATTCAAGCCTCTGATATTGTTTTAAAAATTTCAGAATTTGTTTTCCTTTAAAGCTTTTGGCAAGTTGACGTAGATGGGTAGCAAACGGTACCCATTGCCGATCCAACGCCTCTAGTTGCGCCGCTCGCTCTACAATGCCCCTAAGGTCGCCCCTCATCGCCAGATCGAATAAGACCGCGACCTCCTCGGCAGGGGGAGCCACAATAGAAGTTTGAAGTGTTAAGTCTGAAGTGTGAAGTGAGATATTCTCATCCTTTATGCTTCCTACTTCAGGCTTTTCTTCATAAACCCATTCCAATCCTAAGTGAAGCCGCAATTTTTCTAAAAGCTCCGTCTCTCGGACTGGTTTGGGGAGAAAATCATCGCAGCCCACTTTTCGACTCTGCTGCTGATCGAAATCAAAAACGCTCGCCGAGATAGCCATTACTACAACACCTGCAAGATCTGGCGATATCCTGAGGCGACGGGTAGCCTCAAAGCCATCCATGACAGGCATCACCAAGTCCATCAAGAGCGCGTCGGGCTTAAATGCATGAGCTTTGTTAAGTCCGTCCAAGCCGTCCGTCGCTTCAACAACTTCAAATCCTATTGGCTCCAGCAGATTGACTAAGACAGAGCGATTTGCCCACTTGTCGTCTACCACTAGAACTTTCCGTTTAGAGCCTTTAAAACCAATGATATTCCGCTCTGTTACGTTGACAACACCAATCCCTGAGGAAACTTCTGGCAAATCCAAATCTAGCCAAAAAACACTTCCTTTACCTAAGGTACTCTTTACTTTCAATTCGCCGCCCATCATCTGGACTAGTTGACGGCTAATGGCTAGTCCCAATCCCGTTCCTTCGGTGTCACGACTCTGCTCGCCCACCTGCTGGAAGGGCAAAAATATTTCTTCTAATTGCTCCGGTGCAATACCAATGCCTGTATCTTCCACCTGAAACCGGAGTTTCTCCTCTTGATAGCCGACCTTGAACGTTATAATGCCTTTTTCGGTAAACTTGACCGCATTGCCAAGTAAGTTAATCAATACTTGCCGCAACCGTTTTTCATCACCTCGGACGGCTTTCGGAAGTGGAGTCAACGTTTCGTAAATCAACTCGATTCCCTTTTGTTCGGCACGGATGCGGCAGATTTCAGCAATACCCTCCAGAAATCCCGGAAAATGAAAATCTTTTGGGTAAAGTTCCATTTTCCGAGCTTCGATTTTCGAGAGGTCCAAAATATCATTAATCAGGTTGAGCAGGTGTTCGCCGCACTGATGAATGATGGCAAGACCATTCTTTTGCTCGTCGGCGATCGCTTTCGATTTCTTGAGGATTTGGGCGTAACCCAAAATGCCGTTGAGAGGGGTGCGTAGTTCATGGCTCATGTTCGCCAAGAATTGGCTCTTGGCTCGGTCGAGTTCCGCTAAGGCTTCAGCTCGCTTACGTTCTTGTTCGAGGGCGCGGGTATTGGCGATCGCTGTGGCTATCTGCCCTGCGACCAATGTAAAGAAACTGCGATAGCTGTCGTCGAGCGCCCGTCGGGGGCTAACGCCAACGACTAAAAGACCAGCAGGCAGCGTGACACCAGGCTGTGCCACTGGCAGTACCAGCGCCACAGAGGGCGATTCTAGCCAAGGCCCCCCTGGTAAGGAACCAAACTGCTCCACAAGATTGTTTACTTGTTCGCTTTGACCTGTGCCTGCCACCCGCGCCAGGGACCACCTGCCGTTTGTCTTCCCCTGACGGATGGAACTCAAAGG
>JALYGX010000630.1 GCA_030776905.1 Cyanobacteriota bacterium
GGACGAGTTTACTGGATTGATGAAGTTTATACCTCATTACGTATCTCTGGCTACACACAAGCAGAAGTCATTCAAGAAGTTTCTAGAGGTCAGGTAATCGGGATTGAAGATTTACAGAAATATCAGCGTCCCAGTCCTGAAAAAAGCGTTATTGGTACTGTCAAGGGATTAGCGCTAGAAGAACCTCAGATTCCGCCTCTTTATTTCATATTGGCACGATTTTGGGAGCAGATTTTTGGTCATTCTCCGGCAGTGACGAGAGGGTTTTCTGCTCTGATTAGTTTGCTAGCATTTCCTTGTATCTATTGGTTATGTCTAGAGTTATTTCAGTCACCGCTTACCGCCGGGGTAGCGATGGCACTGATCGCTGTCTCTCCTTTCCAGGTAATATACGCGAAGGAAGCAAGAAATTATAGTTTGTGGGCTGTAATTATCTTGCTGTCTAGCTGGGCACTATTGAGAGCAATTCGGGTTAATAAACGACTGAATTGGCTAGTTTATGGGACAACGGTAGCCTTGGGTTTCTATGCTCATTTATTTTTTGCTTTAGTGGCTATAGCGCATGGAATCTATGTATTGGCTATCCAAAGCTTTAGATGGAGTAAGATTGTTACAGCTTACCTGTTGGCGTCTCTTGCTGGACTGCTGGCTTTTACGCCTTGGATTTTGATTGTCATTAATTACTCCTCCTCAGTTACTAATACCACAGGTTGGCAATCTCAACGGAAGTCTTTATTGTCTTTAATAACAACTTGGGTCGGTAATATTAGCCGCGCTTTTCTGGATCTGGGTGTGAACTCTTATGCATCAGCGACCTATTTAATTCCTTTAAGTGTTTTAATTTTAATTATAGTAGCGTTAGTAATTTATTCTGTTTATTTTCTTTGTAAGAATACGCCCGTCCGGGTTTGGTTATTTGTTGTACTTTTGATAACTGTTCCCGCACTAGCTCTAATACTCCCTGATTTAATTGTTGGGGGATATCGCTCGGCTATGAGTCGGTATCTAATGCCCTGCCAATTAGGGATTCATTTAGCGGTTGCTTACCTTTTATCTACTAAAATTACCTCTAGTTTTGCTCGCAGTTGGGAACAGAAGCTGTGGCAAGTCAGTGCAATGGTGCTGTTTTCCTGTGCAGTTGTATCCTGTACGGTAAGTTCCCAAGCGGAAACTTGGTGGAATATGGCTTATGGCTACCAAGTCTCACCAGTAGCTGGCATCATCAACAAGGCAACACAGCCTCTTGTGGTTAGCGAACTGTCGGGTAATAATTTGGGTAATCTTTTGGCTTTGAGCTATCGGCTGAAGGCACCTGTGCAGTTTCAATTGTTGGATAAACCGCCTTTCCCCCAGATTTCTAAAGGTTTTAATGAGATGTTTTTGTATGGGGATTCTGAAAACTCCATAGTTCAGCTTGAGAAAGAGCAAAACTTTAAGAGAGAGCCGATTTACAAGGACAAGCGAGACAATGAAATTTGGCTGTGGAAACTCGTAAAAAAGAGTTGATACTAGAAAGAATCAGCATACAACTAAAGGGAATTAGTTACGCCAAAGATTGACGCTGGGCGAGTTGTAGTTCTCGAATTCCCTTTTCGGCGAAGTCCATAATCCCATTGAGTTGAGCGCGACTAAACGTGCCTGACTCTGCTGTACCTTGCGCCTCAATAATTCCCAATTGCTCATTCATGACGACGTTAAAGTCCACCTCAGCAGCAACATCTTCAATGTAGTTGAGGTCTAAAAACGGCTCACCTTGCAAGATTCCCACGGAAACAGCGGCGACTTGTTGACACAAAGGCGATCGCTCTAAGTCTCCCTTTTTGACTAGTTTCGCCAGAGCATCTGCCAGGGCAACGTAGCCACCTGTAATCGAGGCAGTGCGAGTCCCGGCATCAGCCTGTATCACATCAGCATCGACAGTTACCGTGCGTTCTCCCAGGGCTTTGAGATCCAGCGAGGCTCGCAAGCTGCGTCCAATCAACCGCTGGATTTCCTGAGTTCGCCCGGACAGCTTCAGAAATTCCCGTGCTTGGCGTTGGGGTGTAGCACCGGGTAACATCCTGTACTCAGCCGTTAACCAGCCGCTACCCGTGCCTTCTAAAAACTTCGGTACACCTTCTTGAATTGTCACGGTACAAAGCACTTGGGTGTCGCCGCACTTGGTTAAAACAGAACCAAGGGCAAATCGTGTAAAATCTCGTTCAAAGCTAATGGGACGTAGCTCGTCGGGTTGCCGAGCGTCGGGACGCTGCCAAGGCATTGTAAATCCTCCGTGTTGAAGTTAATAAAAGAGAAAGTTTCGCTCGGCTGGCACTTCACAGGCGCGAACCGTCAAGCCTTGAGTTTCTGCAAAATCTCCTGCTGTACTTGCTCTGGCGATTGGTCGGCATTGATGGTCAAGAGCCGTTGCCGATATCCATAGTATTCAAGCATGGGAATGGTGCGCTCGTGAAATAGATGAATGCGGCGCTGTACGATTTCTGGTTGATCGTCTGGACGCGAATGTCCTGCGATGACAACACTCTTCAGGGGAGGCGAATCTGCGGGTTCCTCTGGAGTCGCTAGATTACTTCTGGCATCATTAGTGCTAGCACCTACGTTAAGCGATCGCGCAATCGAGCGACTCATCATCACCGCTTCCGGCACCTGCAAATAAATTGCCCAGTCCAACTGCTGCCCCAAATCATCGAGTAAAAAATCTAACTCCTCTGCCTGGAAAGCCGTGCGCGGATAGCCTTCTAACAGCCAACCTTTTCCTTTGGCAGCGTCGTCTTGCAACAGACGCTGACGCATGAATTCAATCAGGATGGGGTCAGGTACTAGCTCGCCCTTCTCAACATACACTTGTGCCTGACGCCCTAATTCAGTTTGGGAAGCGATCGCCTCTCGCAATATGTCACTGGTAGAAATCTCTGAGATACCTAGATGGCGGCACAACGGTTGAGCCTGTGTTCCCTTTCCTGCTCCTGGTCCTCCGAGAAT
>JALYGX010000631.1 GCA_030776905.1 Cyanobacteriota bacterium
GACTCCATCCCGAACTCGGAATGTGAAACGTTGCAGCGGCGAAGATACTTTGGGGGTAGCCCCACGGGAAAATAGCTCGATGCCAGGTCAATACTTCACAAAAAGCCTTTTTCCCAAGCTTGGGAAAGAGGCTTTTTTAACGATGCCTAAATCTAGTTGGCTCTACTGATAGCACAGAGATTGATAGCGTACAGATGATGAGCAGGAGCCTTTACCTTGGCATTGATTTTGGCACCTCTGGAGCGCGGGCTATCGTGATTGACGGAAATGGAGACATCCAATCCGAGGCGCACTACTCTTTGGAAAAATTGATAAGCAGCGTTACAAGCCCAACCTCTGTTTGGCAAACGGCTTTATGTGTATTAATTGACCAAATCCGCCAGGAACATCGGCAGGAAATTCGAGCGATCGCCCTTAACGGAACTTCATCCACGGTACTCTTATGCGACGCAGTTGGACAACCTGTTGATGAACCCATAATGTACAATGATGGGCGAGGGGTAGAAGTGATGGAAACCTTAAAAGCGCTTGTTCCCCCAAACCATACCGTATTAAGCGCCACCTCCAGCCTCACCAAACTTCTTTGGTTTATTCAAAATTCAAACTTCAAAACAAATTATTACTTCCTGCATCAAGCCGACTGGCTAGCTTTTCTCCTGCATGGTCAACTGGCTGTGAGTGACTATCACAATGCTTTAAAACTCGGTTACGATGTCGAAAATTTATGCTACCATAAATGGCTAAAAAATCTACAAATTCCCATACATTTACCTAAAGTTGTTGCTCCTGGTACACCTATCGCTGAATTATTACCTGATGTCGCTAATCAGCTAGGTTTACCAAGCAATTGCTTAGTATGTGCTGGAACAACAGATAGTATTGCCGCGTTTATCGCTAGTGGTGCTCAGTCTCCCGGTGAAGGTGTAACTTCTCTCGGTTCCACATTAGTCCTCAAGCTGTTAAGCCGTACCCGCGTAGATGACTCCCGTTATGGCATTTACTCTCACCGATTTGGGGATTTATGGCTAGTTGGCGGTGCTTCTAATACTGGTGGTGCGGTACTACGGAACTTTTTCAGCGATGCAGAATTAGAAAATCTAAGCGATCGCATTGATGCAGAACGGGAAAGCCAGCTAGATTATTATCCATTATTAAAAGCGGGAGAGCGCTTTCCTATCAACGACCCTTATTTACTACCCCGACTAGAACCACAACCACCTAAATCAGTGGAATTTCTCCACGGTTTGCTTGAAAGCATAGCCCGAATTGAAGCAAGGGGATACCAATTACTCCAACAGCTAGGTGCAACCCCGCTAACCCATGTCTACACAGCGGGTGGTGGTGCAAGAAATCCAGCCTGGACAACGATTCGAGAGCGTCACCTTCAAGTACCTATACTGCCACCAGCTAACACAGCCGCTGCCTATGGAACGGCACTATTAGCAAGGCAAGGATACAATAAAAAATCCACCTAACTTGTCTTTAGAGGCTAAGTAGTTCACAAGTTAGTTTCTACCAACCGTATCCCTTGTCTTGAAAAATTCATGGTAATGAGACTGTTTTGTCATCCACAAATTGTTGTTGGGAACACCAGTTGGCATCAACCTTTCTACTGGCTAATTTTTCCTGGCTTGAAGCCATGTTGCTAACTGACGATTTACTCCTATATTACAAACGCTGTCAGCGTCGGGCGTTTCTAGATATCTACGGAGATCCAACACAGCAAGATCGAGAGCAAGACTTTCTGCGGAAACTGCGTCAGGATAGCTACGCACATCAGCAAGCGGTTCTCGCAACAGCAATTCATCAGTCACCCCAATATCAACGCAAAGATTGGCAAGCGGGGGCAAAAGCAACTTTAGAATTGATGCAGCAGGGAACAGACCGCATTTCTCAAGCTGTACTGCTGACACAGACGCCTCAAGGAGTGACGCTGTTGAGCTGTCCAGATTTGTTAGTAAAACATCCTGGTCAATCGGTTTTTGGGGATTGGATGTATGTTCCTACAATCATTAAGCTAGGCAGACGCCCGAAGCCAGAGTATCAAATTGTTGCAGCTTTTAACGCTCAACTCCTCGCTACTGTGCAGCAAGCCTGGTCGAGTATAGCCTGGTTAATTTTGCGTCGCCAAGATTCCTATGCAGTAAATTTAGAAAGATGGGTGCCGCTGATGCAGGACATTCTATCGGAATGTATGGAAACACTGCTGTTGCATCAAGAGCCGGAAGTGTTTATCTCCCGTCAACGCTGTAGTCTTTGCCGATGGTACAGCAGTTGTTATGCAATCGCCCAAGCTCAGCAGCATATCTCTCTTTTACCAGGAGTAACGCCGACACGCTACCGCGATTTGCAAACTTTGGGTATAAAAACAGTACATTCACTAGCCGCCACCCCGATTAGCACCCTGGAGTCAGTTTTTATTAATGAGGTTGCCTCTGAACTGGTGCAGCAAGCTCAATCTAGCGTACAAAATCGGGCGATTCCGCGTCAAAATCCCTACTCTCTCTTCCGGGGCATACAGAATACTAGTATCCAACCAAATCATGCTTTCACTAATACCTTACCCACAGCCTCTATTGAGCTTTACTTTGATATTGAGGCAGAGCCGGAACTCCAACTTGACTATTTGCTAGGTGTCTTAGTAATAGACAGGCGCACTCAAACGGAAACGTTCCATTCCTTGCTTGCAGAACATCCAAGTGATGAAGCATCAATCTGGCAGCAGTTCTTAGATTTGGTTGAACTCTACCCGGATGCCCCAATCTTCCATTTTTCTGACTATGAAGTTGAAACGGTGAAGCGTTTAGGTAAGCTCTATCAGACACAGGTACAGCTTCTTAAACCCTTGCTTTCCCGCTTTGTGGATGTGCATCAGCAAGTCATGAACACTGTGACGCTGCCAGTGGAAAGCTATTCTCTTAAACACCTAGCTCGATGGATTGGCTTTGAGTGGCGCGATTCTGGTATAACGGGTTCCCAGTGCGTCTGTTTGTATGACCAGTGGTTAAAAACAGGCGATCGCTCTTTTCTAGATGTTATCTTGCGCTATAACGAAGATGATTGCCGAGCCACTTATCATCTCAAAAACTGGTTAGTCAACTTTTTGCAAAACCCAGTTCAATCATCATAGGTTGCTTAACTTTTAGGGTTGACTTCTACCAGCAAACTCAAGGGACTTTTGGAGAAGCGATCGCCTTTAAGACCAACGTAAATTTATGCAAAAACTTCGATCACTAAGTTTTAGTGATCGAAACTACGGCTTTGGATTATAAGTCAGTGTTAACTTGGAACAATAATGGTTTTCTCAGTCATTTAGCCTGAAGAAATCCTTAAATCATTTTAACAATAGGTGCTCAATATGCTTCCCCTGTTTCTCGTTCTTCTGGTAAGCGCACTAGGGAGCCTCTTACTTTCTCTACGCGCTTCTCACGAAATTCCCCGTCTGCTGGCAGCGGCTTCTGCCATTTTCTGCTCGATCTGTGGTTTTGCTTTGGCACCTTGGCCAGTTCAGTTATTGATTTTCCTTCTGATTCTCCAGCTAGAACGGCTGTACCCATTGCGCAGAGCCGGTGAAGTAACCCTAACTGTTTCACCTCCTGCTCAACGACGCTCAGAATGACCCAATTTCGTTTCAGGGCGTAAGTCCTAGAAATATTCAACAATCCTTGTTGACAAATGCCAATAAAACCATAACAATAGAAAACGGGTCAAAAATTGGGACTGTAGTTCAATTGGTTAGAGCACCGCCCTGTCACGGCGGAAGTTGCGGGTTCGAGCCCCGTCAGTCCCGTTCTAACAGAAATGCAATTTATAGAATCACTTATACCTAGAGGCAAAAGTGTCCTAAACCATACCAGCTAACGGGGTGGCAAGCAAGCTGAAGGCTTGATGAAACAAGCTTTTTACCCGTTCGGTCCCCCGTCAGACCTGTTTACTAGACCTGGCAGCGAACGCAGACCCAAGCCAGCCAGTGCCAGTACTGGTATCCTTTAGCACCGCTTTGGCTTGACCACTGCCACAAAAACTGATCATCCGGGTAGCGGATTACACCGAGTCGTCAATCCAGCCGCAAACAGAGCAATCGAAATGAATTAGTTTGGGGACATGAAGAGGAAATTG
>JALYGX010000632.1 GCA_030776905.1 Cyanobacteriota bacterium
TTAATTGAACATAAAGGATAAAAGCATGAAATTACGAGGTTTGACCACAACATTTTGTCTAACAATGCTTCTGATAGGAATGGCTAACTTAGTTCAAAGCTCTGCGTCCGCAGAAAGCGAGAGAACAGAGAACTCCTGTAAAGTAGCTATGAACACAGCCAAAGAGCGCATTACAAGAGGGAGAGACCTCCGTATTGTTAGTTTCGGGAATGTAGACGCTCCTCCAGATCATCCCAATGGTCGTCCTCTAATTCTTCAAATTGTTCTTGAGGGCAAAGCTGCCGAGTCAGTGATGTCATCACCAAATTTTCATGGTGTCATCGTAGCTGCAACTAGCAAGAATCTGCCCATCTGGGCTAATGGTAACGCAATGAACGGTGCCGGAATGACCTATGAATGTGTAGACAAGGGAGGCATTTTCTAGCTTGCCTTTTTGCTCCTGTAGCTTTCTCTGCTTGCGTTCCTTCTCCTCCTGCTGCTTGCGTTCTATCTCATCCAGTACGCCCTGAGCAATATCTCGATTTCGATGCGCTTCAGTAAAGTCTGGATTAATACTGAGTGCTTGATTGTAGTAAGCGTCCGCCAACTTAGGATTAAGTTGAAGTGCTTGGTCAAAGTCCGAGATTGCTGCTTCGTAATCTTCCTCATGACAGCGACTTATCCCTGGGTTGTAGCAAGCGTCTGTCACATTCAGCCGTTGATCATCCCCAACCACTGCCAAACATTGATTTAGCTTTTCCACATAGTCCAGATCTTCTATCCTCAGCGCTGACTCAATTGTCTTCAATAGGGGGGCAAGGTTTTGCGCTTCTACTTCTTCCGGTTGCGACAAGCCGTGTAGTTTCAGCCAAGCTTGTCCAGAGTAAACAATTCGCTGCTTCGCCCAAACTTTATCGGGTAGATGCGCCAAACTTCGAGCTAAATCCAAAGCCAGTTCTGGTATCCAGCTAGAGCGTTCGCTTTCTAAAGCCTGATAGACATTTTGATAATACACAACAATGGCTTGAATCAACTCCTGCACCGCTTCAGTCTCAGGCACATTTTCAGTCAAACCAGGAAGTAACTCAGGCAACAAAGGCGGTAGATTATACTGAACCAAAAAGTATTCATCTGCAACCAAGCCAGCAAATACACAGTGATAGATAATTAAAAACTGGCAAAGTTCCTCAAAGTCTTTTTTATTGATGCTGTAGTTAAGTTCTAACTCACTCGAATCAATCCCAGCCGCTCGGAATCTCTCCTCTCGCTGCAACGTTTCCAAGTTTTTTACATTATCTCTACCATAGAGTTTATCAACGTCTTCCGAGCTTTCTCCAGCAGCGATTAGTTTTTCTTTCGTTTTTAGCCACTGACGGGCGCGAGTTTTGGCAGCTTCATACAAAATATCTCGATAAGGTAGCCGGGAAATGATCGGTTCATAGCGATACTTAGACCAATTTAAGCCCCAGTAAGCAATGCGGAAATTCAGATAATCCCCATCAACTTCTGACTCCAGTACCAACGTTGGTTCAGACTTCAATACACCGAACAGCGCCTTGATACTGGCTTCGCTGTGAAATGATTTGCTTACCCAAGCTCCGGCTAAAAAGTCTATAGTTCTGCCAGATGTAGAATAATTTCTAAAAAATTGCCGCAGTCCTTCAGCTAGAGTTAGCTCAATATCGGGGAATCGTTTAGCAGTAGTGGCAGCGTTTGTAAATCGCTCAAACTGGAGTTGTGGAGGCGCGAAGACAACTCGCAACGGCATTATTTCATCCTCAGGATGGGAGTTGAGAATGTCGGAAGCCACTAACCAAATCGGCGAGTTTTCTAACCTTTTTTGTTCTTCCACAACTTTAAGAGAAGTTTGCCGCTGATAGGCTACGAGTTCTCTTTGAAGTTCGTGGTTTCGCTCGAACAATTCCACCTGGAGAGCTTTTTCCTGCTCCAAGCACCACCGCTGAAAATCCAGATTTTTTTGCAGTCTGGCATCTTCCGCACGCTGAATAAAGGCTTGCAGTTCCTTCGTTCGTTCATCGTTCAGTTGCGCTAGCACGGCTTGGAATTCAAGGTTTTCTTGGTGTTGCAAGTACTGAAGCTTGAGCTGTGCTAACTGGATGTCCTCTTGTTGTTCAACCAAAGCTCCATCGCCGTTAACTACAGCTATAACGACATCAGCAATATGCCCCATATGCCGGGGAAGAAAAAGCTTTGCTGCCTCAACAACAGCTTTGCCTACTGTACTGAGCAATTTCCAAACCATTTCTGCATCCCGGTTAATTCCTGGCTCATACCAGAACAATAATGCTTCCTAGTCTGGCAAAGTACTCTAAGCTTCGTCGAGTTAACACTGCGGTGTTAGATCGCCATATTTAATCAAAAGCGCGATCGCATCTTTTTCTTTTACCAATCCCCAATCCTAAATCACTCAGCTACGCACGGATGCACCCAATTGAATCTCTAAGAAGGGCGATCGCATTCGTCAGTCTGCCAAATCCTCTAGTGTGAAATTCAGAAGGTCACACAACGCTTTCATCTGATTTGGATAGAGCTTTGGGATATGTCTGCCAGATTCCCAATTTTGCACAGTAGTTACAGTCACACCTAATTCAAGAGCAATTTTGCGCTGTGTCACATTCAGCGATTCGCGCCGTTGTTTGAGCTTTTCCCCCACACTAGTCATTCCTGTCTTATCTCCACTGTCTCTTAATTAAGTTGACTTGCTTAAACTTTACCCCTAATATAAAGGCATGACTTCAACAAAGTCAGAAAGCCAGTGCCTCACGGGAACCAACCTATCAGCACTGGCTCTGACTCCAATTTGTAAAGGAGACAAGTTCATTATGCCTTACAGAGAAGGCCTTAACCCTTGGGTGCTGGTTCGCCTGCTGCCCAATATGCAACGGGTAATTGTTGGTCAGTACCGCAATCGTTCTGATGCGGATGGTCATCTACAGATTATTCGTCGCTTGATGCCCAACGCTCAATTTGAGGTGATGTTCAACCCCGACGTGCTACAGCCAAAGCAAGCTGACACGCGCCCCAGAACATCCGGTCGATAAAGCTTAAAGAACGACCCCCCTTATTGAGACAGGAATAGGAGGGAACCAGATTTCTCTTACTTCCTCCTTAGCAAGGGGGGATTGAGGGGGGTTCTTACTTCTCCCCTTAGCAAGGAGGGATTGAGGGGGATTCTTACTATCCAACAGGAAAACCCCTAATCCCAAGCAAACAGGGTAATAAAGCAACCATGACAATCTTATTTCGCCACATCAAACCCGCTCAAAAGTTCCGCATCACCAAGCGTCAGATTGCGAGATTCCTAAAAATTCGCGAATCACTAATAGTAAAAGTTGAATCTTGGAGCTATGTTCTATTTGTCCATCGTAAAGATAAAGGAGGACAATTCATCAGCTTCCGTCAGATAGAACAGTGGAAAAATGCCATTGCTTGTCAGCTACAGAAATGTACCACAAT
>JALYGX010000633.1 GCA_030776905.1 Cyanobacteriota bacterium
GCAATTCCCGTCTCGATTCGCTAATAGCTTGAGATCGGCTAGAAACTCTAACTAAGGGAAGACGATCCGCTTTCAAAATAAGGCTTCTTGCCCCTTGTTTCAGTTGTAATACAAAAGTCATCACCCAACGGAACAGAATATCTTAGCTCTTCCATCAGTTTTTGTAAAGGGAAGGGCTACTATTTAGCATTGCACAATGGGAGTAGGCATGTGGCGAATTTGATTATTTAGGAGGCCTTGCGGAGGTCTAGATGGGAACGCTTTATGTAGTGGGAACGCCAATTGGCAACCTGGAGGATATGACCTTCCGGGCTGTAAGAATTTTGCAATCGGTGGATGCGATCGCAGCAGAGGACACGCGCCACACGGGAAGGTTATTACAACATTTTCAAATTAAAACGCCGCAACTGAGTTACCACGAACACAATCGCAACCAGCGTCTACCAGAGTTACTGAGTCAACTAAGTGAGGGAAAAGCGATCGCTTTAGTTACCGATGCCGGGATACCGGGAATCTCTGACCCTGGCTACGAGTTGGTGAACGCCTGCATTGAGGCGGGAGTGCAGGTAGTTCCGGTGCCTGGTGCCAGTGCTAGTCTTACAGCCTTATCGGCGGCTGGGCTACCGACAGACCGCTTTGTGTTTGAAGGCTTTTTACCCGCCAGCGGGAAAGAGCGTCAACAACGCTTAGAATCTCTGCCCTCGGAACCGAGAACGTTGATTTTTTACGAGTCTCCCCATCGGCTGCGCGTGACGTTGCAAGACTTGGCAGACAGCTTAGGAAAAGACCGTCGTATTGTCCTGGCACGGGAGTTGACCAAGTTGCACGAAGAGTTCTGGCGGGGAACAATAGAGGAAGCGATCGCTCATTATACTCAGCAGGAACCTAAGGGAGAGTTTACCCTCGTTGTTGCAGGTGCCCAGTTAGCCATGCCAGTATTATCCGAAGAAGCTCTAAAAGCTGAGTTAATCCAAATCATGGCTCAGGGAGTTTCGCGATCGCAAGCGACACGTCAGTTAGCTGAACTGACCAAACTCCCACGGCGTCAGCTTTACCAGCTAGCCTTAGCGATTCCCAATTCGTCTCTATCGCCAACGGATGAATAGACTTCTTGCGAAAATGCTAGACCCCTCCCCAACCCTCCCGAACTCAAGGGCAGGGAGTAAGATTTCTGGCTTCCCTCCCGAACTCAAGGGGGGACTGTTAGCGCTAGCGCAGCGGGGCGAAGTCCGGCGGCACGTTAGCGTAGCGGGGCGAAGCCCAGTGCGGGGGGTCACACTTTGATGTTTGCCAGAGGTCTAATGATGAAATCTCGATGGTTTCTTGGGAGTTTACTAATGGTACTTGTGGGCTGTAACTCCTCACCTACTCCCTCATCCTCACCAACATCAACGTCCTCATCCAAACCAACGGCTGCTACGCCAACTCCGGCTTTACCCACGTTCAGCCCCACAGCCGCTGAGTCACCTTCTCCCCCTACCTCAAAAACTACAACCTCTACTGCCACAAAGCCATCGTCTGCCCCTGTCTTAAAAACTGCAACTCCAGCTTCCTCACAAACCCTTTCTCCCCCTACTTCGGGAGCTTTTACCATTTCCCCTCAGGGTATTGGGGCGGCTAAAGTGGGCATGACTCTTGGACAGCTAAAACAATCGCTAGATGGCAAGGCTGAATATAAGACCAAGTCGCCTTTTATTGTGGATTTTGATGCGATCGCAGTTATCCAATCCGGAAAAGAGCAATTTTATATTCTCTACCCAGCGCAGTTACCTCTAGCTGATTCCGATATTATTGAAGCGTTAGTAACTGACAATCCCAATTATCGAACCGCTGAAGGTGTTGGTCCTGGAACCCCAATCCAACAAGCTGAAGCTGTTTATGGCGATGCCACCTTGTCTTACAACAGCCTCAACGAGTCGAGAGAATACATCAAATTTGCCAAACTAACGTCTAGAGCGATCGCCTTCCGTGCCAAAGCCCCACAAGGTACGCAATTTGCAGGGGTTTATCCCTCATCCAAAACAGAATCAAAACAGACAAAGGATTTTGAGAAAACAGCAACTATCGGTTTAGTAGAGGTGTATTGCCGAAACAACTGCCCGCTACCCTCACCCTAAGTTAGAAGCGCTGAGTGCGCCGGAGTCCAGCGTTAGGATGCTGGGTAGAAGCGCGATTTTTATCCTTTGTGGTGAGTTAGGAGTATGGGTTCTAACTTAGGCATCTTGAAATACGTCACTAGAAAACATTTCTGTCAAGATGCGCAGATAAGGTAAAATCACTGCCATATCGCTAGGAGGCAAGCGATCGTGCATATCCCACCCTATAGTTTTCAGCATATCTTGCACTAGTCTCCAGCTCACGTTCAGACGGGGATATAACATGACGCACAGAGGAAAGAGTTCTTGCTGTACGGCGTGGATGTCGTCTTCTAAAATACACAAGCACAGATAAACCTGGAACATCTCAACATCACGGATGCTAGCCGTTCTGACTGTAATATCCTGAAGAGGACCACTGTAAGTCTCGTAGTTTGGATGTAAACGGCAGATCTGTCGGCAAACAGATAAGGCAATTTTGCTGCTGATGGGTAGAAGATGCTGGACGGCTCTTAAGGCGGGAGAATCATAGGGATGCTTTGCTGCGGCATCGTAAGCTGCCTGTAGGGGCATATACATATGATCGTCCATTACCTTCAAGTAGGGCGTCCACAGTTCCTGTTCGGCAGGGGAGAGCCACTGAAGTAGTTTTTGTCCCGTGTAGTGGAACTGCATACTAACAAATCCAATGGCACGGCGATCGACGCTGGTATACTTCTGCCGTACTCGCCCAAAATCTTTCCCTACAACTACGGATAGTCGTCGCGGAGTTATGCGCGAGGCATAGCCATCTAACGCTTTTTGAAACAGATAGCGAGTATCTGCGGCAATTTGTAACGGATTAATCAAGTCGGGGTTGATGCCGTGGCGTCGAATTTCTTCCGACAGCAGCGTTTCCGTCAACGACCAAGCTTGAGCGCTTGCTAAAGTTAAGTTTTGCATCAGCTTCTCAGCCGTCAGCTCTCGACCTTCCTTAGAAGCAATTTCCTTAAGATTTTCAGCCTTTTTAAGCGCTGATGCTGTATCATCTTCAGCCGTCACGGAGACAAAGTATTTCCGCGCCCACAGAGCCGCAAAAGAATGAACGTTTGCTGTTGCCGCACTAGGCTCTGCCAACGCTCTTGATGATTGGGAGGTAGAGGCTAAGGAGGAAGGGAAACTAAGCGGAGACTTTGAAGCTGAAGCCTTTGGAGATTGGTCTTCAGCCCCTATTGATGCCAATGAAGGAGCCATGTGCTATATCGACTCTGTAGGGAAGTAGGAAAAAGAGATAACCGTATTTTTACTTATTTTTTTGGGTTATGTTACTTACACGACTAAATTTTTACGTTTGTTAAAAAAATTAAAGGATTCTCAGGATTCTCTAAAGCCCTAGCTCACTAATAGGGGAATAGGAGAAGTCCATGCATAGTAGAGCCACAGAGAAATTGAGTGCCATTAAAAAAAAGCGATCGCTTATGTATAGTTTTTTTTAGAACAGTTAAAGATTAAATTCCATCCGTCTTTAGTAGTAATTCTTAACGCGCCCCTGGCGGCAAATTATAGGCATAGTCTTGCCGCACCCTCCACTGGCACATCCGTTTGTTGGAAATTGAGAATGGGGAATTGGTAACTTATATTACATGAACTACCTAAAAAACTAGGTACGATTCCCCCGGCCCGAAAGCTACGTAGTGTAACACTTCAGGGCGCGGGATGTGGCATTTAAGATAAAAAAATTGGTGAGCATTTAATGCCCACCACCAACTTTTTCGCTTATCCTAAGACTGGCTCATCAACTGAACTTGAAAACCAAGCAAAACCTAGTTGTCTTTATTGTCTGTATGTAGTAGAACCTACTTCCTGAGGGTCGCGATAGCGTGCGGGTTCTTCGCGCTTACGGCCAGCCAAACCAGCCAGACCACCCAAGCCTAGCAAGCCTAACCAACCCCAATCAAAATCATTATCTCTAGTGGTGTTATCAACGCCTTGGCTTGTAGTAGTACCAGTGCTAGTTCCAGTGGTAGTGTCAGCGCCTGTATTGCTTTGAGCGGAGGCAGGTAGATTGAAGGGTACAACAGCTACGGTGGCTGCAATAATACCTGCTCCAACAAATTTAGAAAGTTTTGAAATTTGCATGATTAAATCTCCTCTGTTCATGTCTTCAATTTACCGATTAAAAACAGAAGTCAAATCCCTCTATAGCTGTAAACATAGCGACCTCTAAGTTCTCGCCTAAGAAATAGAAAAAGTGTTTGCTGAAGTGAAGACTTTATTGCTTTAGTTGAATGTAATTTTTACTTTGTATAGGGGGTTACTTTAACAAGGCTAAGTCAGTCAACTGAAATAGACTAGAAAACCTATAGTAGGGTACGTTAACCGCGTAACGCACCAAGTACACAATAGAAGGTGTCCTGCGGATTTAGCCGCAGCAGGACACCCGAAAGCCAACAGGATTACTGTTTTGGTTCTAAGCGTCGCTGTAGCTGCTTTAGGGTTTGATACATCTCTGGAAGGCGGCTGTAAACCGCTGCTACTTTCAGGAACAGTTTATGAGGAAGAGCTGGAATGCCACTAACGATCGCTCCGGGTTCCACATCATTATGAATACCTGCTTTAGCACTAGCGATCGCACCATCTCCAATTTTTGCCTGATTGGCAATTCCCACCTGTCCCGCAAGAATCACTCGATTGCCAACTTTCACGCCACCCGCTAAACCGACTTGTGATGCCATTGCACAGTTTTCTCCAATTTGGCAACCGTGACCGATTTGCACCAAGTTGTCAATCTTCGTGTTTCGGGCAACCCGCGTTTCTCCCACGGCTGGACGGTCAATCGTGGTATTGCAACCGACTTCAACGCCATCTTCAAGTACGGTGTAGCCAGACTGCTCCATTTTTAACCAACCCGTTGCCGTGGGGACAAAACCAAAACCTTCTGCACCGATGACAGCACCGCTATGAATTACACAATTTGCACCGATGCGGGCGCGTTCGTGGATCGTGCAGTTGGCGTGTAGAATTGTGCGATCGCCGATTTGTACGTCTGGATAAATTACCACATTGGGATGAATGCAAGCCTGATCACCAATTTTTACCCCCGGTTGAATAACGACATGAGCGCCAATGTAAACATCCTTGCCAATTTCTGCTGAAGGATGAATGACAGCACTGGGGTGAATTTCTGGAGTTGGGTGAAAAGGTTGGTAGAAAAGAGTGATTACTCTTGCAAACAATAATCGCGGTTCAGATACTCCAATCCAAGCAATACCCCTTTCCGTAGCCTGTGCCTGTAAAGCGTCATCCAAGGGCAAAATCAACGCCGTTGCCGCTGTCTTACCTACCATAGCGGCAAACTTTGCTCCCTCTATATATGTGAGCTGGTCAGTGGAAGCTTCATCCACTGGTGCAACACCTATAATTTCTGGATCGAGGTCTTTATTAAAACTTAGGCTATTACTGGCAGCCGCATCACCAAGTTTGTCAACAATTTCGCTAAACTTCATTGCAATATCAGTTTACTCATAAGAAATTAAACCGCTAAGACGCACCTGTTTTCCCAGAAGTTTCAAGGTAAAGGTTAACGTTCCTTTATACCACCTCCTCGGAACTCCCCATTGCCTGACCTGCTAACCAAGCCGTTGTCCAGGCACTTTGAAAATTAAAGCCACCTGTAACGCCATCAATATCCAAGATTTCTCCCGCAAAGTAAAGACCTGGAACTAAGCGGCTTTCCATCGTTTTGAAGTCTACTTCTTTTAAACTGACACCGCCGCAGGTGACAAATTCTTCCTTAAAAACACCTTTTCCTTTGATTAAATAGCGTCCCTGATTCAATTCTTGAATAAGCTGGTTTAGGGCTTTTTTCGATACTTCGGCCCAGCGTTCTTCTGCACCAATGCCAACATGGGTCACTAAACTGATCCAAAGGCGCTTGGGGATGGGTACAGGACAACTGGTAGTAATGAGGCGTCGGGGTAATTGAGACTTGACTGCCAGCAGCATTTTACGCAAGCTTTCTTCGTTGTACTGGGGAAGCCAATCAATCAGTAAGGGGGTTTGATAGTGATGCTCGTGCAAAAATCTCGCACCCCAGGCAGATAGCTTGAGGACAGCAGGGCCACTTACTCCCCAGTGGGTGATGAGCAATGGCCCAGTTTGTTCCATTAGGGTTTTCCCGGCCTCCGGTAATCGCAAGCGGACATCATTAACACTCACGCCAGCTAAATCTTGTAAACGGGGGTCTGGGATATTAAAGGTGAAGAGGGAGGGAACCGGGGGTTCGATGGCGTGACCCAAGTCTTTTAACCAATGGTAACCTTGAGGGTTGCTGCCAGTTGCTAGGAGAAGGCGATCGCACCTTATTATCTCACCCGTCTTCAACTCAACCTGGAACTCACCTTGAGTAGGAAGTAGAGGGGGGTGTCGCCTGACGGACTTTACCGGAGTCCCCGTACGCACTTTTACCCCAGCGTCTTCAGCCGCGTTCATCAAACAATTGACAATTGTTTCAGAATTATCAGTGATGGGAAACATCCGCCCATCCGCCTCGGTTTTTAGCTGGACGCCGCGAGACGCAAACCAGGCAACAGTATCCTTCGGTTGAAAGCGCGTTAAAGCACCACGCAGGGCTTTACCACCTCTAGGGTAATATCGCACCAACTCAGCCGGGTCAAAGCAGGCATGAGTAACATTGCAGCGTCCACCACCGGAAATGCGAACTTTAGATAAGGGTTGACGCCCAGCTTCTAATAAAGTGACTTGAGTATGAGGATGGGCGGCAGCACAAGCAACAGCGCCAAAAAAACCAGCCGCACCGCCACCAATCACCACAACTTGTAGAGGATTTGAAGCCAAGAAATTACCAACTATAAATAAAGACTAAGGATTTCTAATTTCTGATTTTTGCAAGAAGTCTAATAGCGCCTGGTTTTCTGGACACCAAAAGCAATACCTGTAGCGAACGAGAGCAAAATCAATAGCCAAACTACACCACCAGGAAGAGCCGTGAAACCAGGAACACCAAATCCTCTAAGCACATAGACAAGAAAAGTAAGTGCCAGAGTACCAGCAAACGTGTAAGTCAGTATTGGTGTTTCCGATGGAGGAGAGGAACTCATGGTTGATACCGATAAAGAGTCTAGGAAATTTAGCTAAGGCAAAAATGCCGCTAAAAAAAGACAGGCAGCGCCACGACGCAACCTGTCTCACATTAGCATTAAGCCTTTAGATTAGCTGGGCTGGACAGCCAATAAATCAACGGGCAAGCGCTTGAAGGAAAGGCGCTCGTTCTCGACATCTACAAAGATGGTGTCCCCATCGTGGAACTCACCTCGGAGGATACTCTTTGCAATTTGCGTTTCTAGTTCGCGCTGTATTGCCCGCTTCAAGGGTCGTGCCCCAAAGACTGGGTCATA
>JALYGX010000634.1 GCA_030776905.1 Cyanobacteriota bacterium
CTCGCCTCAAAACTCGCACTCTTCGATATGAATTAAGACTGACTCCAGTTGAAAAAGAGAGTTGGAGTGTTTTTGCCTCAGCAATGGGGTTGGACTTAAGCGAGTACATTCGCCGCTGTGTGGAGCGAAGGCAAATCACCACCACCATTCAGCCACAAGTTAATCGCTGTCGCAGCGGTGGAGTTAGGGCGAATTGGCGTGAATCTCAATCAACAAATTAGAGCGATGAATACGGCAGTTGCATCAGGTCAAGATATTCCCAACCTTGAGGAATCGTTAGGTGTTGTAGAAAAAGTCTATGACGCGGTTAGAGCGTTACAAGGTGAACTACTTTTTGGGGATAGCAAATAAGAACCAAAGAGCGCGGCATTTGATAGTGAGTCAATGGACTATGGCGTTAGTTCTCTAAACCGCTAGCGCGGTATCAGAGTGTGAACAAGAAAAGGCAGATGGCAGAGGGCAGAGGGCAGAAGGGATTGGTCCCGATGTCAATAGCCCTTTCCCATCTTGTTACTGGAAAGGAGCTTTTTGTCTAATCCCCCAGTGATTAGAGTTCACTGGCTGTCTTTCAGGATGGGTCACAATCCCCAACTGAAAGGAGCATAAGAGCATAAAAGCCCTCTGCCTCCTGCCCCCTGCCTTCCCTTGAAGTTTTGACTATCGTTTCAAGCTGTCAAAAGTTCTGACCACTCCGACACATATCAAATTTAAGGAATTAATCATGTTTGACCAAGTTCAGACCGCTTTGACGGTAGCAATTGACGTTATTGCTTTCATCGGTTTATTCGGCTTACCCGCTCATGCCATCGCGATGCAGCAAATCAACACTGTTCGCTCCTGGGGGATACCTCAATCAATGCCAATCGTTGAGCCAGTTGTAGAAGTCGAGCCAGTCGTTGAAGCCGTTCCCTTCGTCGTAGAAGTCGAGCAAGCCCTGGAGCAAGCCCTAGAGCCAATCAGCGTTAAAAGAGCGCTTCAATCAGTTGGAGCTGCTGCTCGAGACATCAAGAAAATGAGTGCGAGGGAATTGAGGGAGTATTATACGGGAAAAGTGATCGCAAGACGTGGTTGAACTCCCTGGAGCGCCGGGAATGTGGGTTTACACGACAGCCTTATTCAACAAAACAAACAATCGCCCAGAGCTGAATAGAGCTAATTTTAGAGACTGCTGAAGGACGCGATCGCATTCTCAACGTTTGCAAAATAATTTTAAAGAATTATGTAATAGATTCACATATCAGCAGCTATCTAAGGGTATAGTTTGCAAATTGGACTAGGCGCATCTGTACACCTTGATTCAACACATGAGTGTAAATCATCGTTTAGTAAATCTTTGTAACCCCAACAACTTCTGCACTGTCCAGATGTCGTAACCATCTTCCAGTAAATGGGTGGCAGATGTTGCAATAGCCCCTCAATCGATAGAAGTTATGTCTGACCCACAGGAACCTACCTTCGCAACACGATTTTTGAACCGAAATCCTCAAATCCGCCAAGCAGTTGCAGATACAGAGGAGTTCATCTTGTGGAAAAATCAGCTTCCTACAAAGGAGATAGATGGAGTCATTTACTACCTTAGGGGTGGTCCTGTTGCTTCTGATGTGCCAAATCCCTCAAATCAAAGCGCTTTCTATATGAATCCAGGTGCCGACCAGCTTCAAGAACAGGATGAACTTATTCTGGAGTGGGCAATTGCACATGGTTGGGTGTCGGAAAAGGAACTTAATCAATCTCGCCTGGAGTAGTGTAGTTCCTTCGGAGTTTGTAGAACCGTTACAAAAAATAGTCAGTGAGTTTACGCAAACACAGGAGAAAAAAAGATGAGCGACGGAAAAGAGAAAAGCGTTGCGGCTAGAATGCTTGAAAGCAACGCGGAGCTACGCAATATTTCAGACCAATCGGATTTGTTTGATGTCCTTGTAAACGGCAAGGATGGTAAGCCTGGTCTTAAAACCGTGAAAATTGACGATGAGAATTTATACATAGTTGAAGGCGACACTCTTTTAGATATAGACCAGTTACGGGCCTATGCTATACAAAAAGAAGCGGTTAATAGGGTTCGCAAGTTCGCCGCTTTGGCGGATGAAGCTGGCTTGGGCAGATCCGTATTAGTAGATGACCTTGAAGGTGCATTGGTCGGAATAACTCAGGGTGGAAGGGCTGTTCGCTGGCGACCAGGACTAGTGCTTACTTACTGCGTATTGAAACGGACTTTCACTACCGACGCCGCCAACTATGATTTGGTGCGCGA
>JALYGX010000635.1 GCA_030776905.1 Cyanobacteriota bacterium
GAATGATATTCTCACTTTCTACGTTTTTGGTCGCAAACCGATAGGCAGTTAAGACAGTTCAAAACGGTTGAAAGCGGATCGAAAAATAAAGACCCTTGTCTTGAAGACTATCGCCTTTATTATTGACAGAAATCAGAGGAATTCCCCAATCGAGGCGGGCAGAAAAGTAACGATCAAGCTGCCAGCGCAATCCTAAACCCAGGCTGGCAAGGGTAGTGGGACTAGGGATGTCCTCATTGTTATTCCAAACAGTGCCAATATCAAAAAAAGGAGCAAGCTGGATCGTCCCAAACCCACTTGACTGGCGCACGATGGGAACGCGCACTTCGATTGAACCGACTATCCCATTGTCGGCAACTCGTTGATTTTGCCGATAGCCGCGCACGGTTTCAATACCACCAATGCTGAATTGTTCTATGGGTAAAAGCGAGTCAAAAGAGAGTTGGGCACCTGTCCGGGCGATTAAGATCGTATCTCTTCCTAATGCCTGAACCCATTGAAACTGTCCGAGCCAGCTAGTAAAGCGTCCATCAACGCCACTATTATTGACGGTAGCGTCAAAGGCGTCTAAGCCAAAACTAAACTGCGATCGCGCTGCTAAAACTCTGTTTGTCGAGCGATTAACCCAATCCTGGCTAAACCGAAGCACACTCAATCTGGATTTGCCATTTTCTGATTCGGCGACTGGAGGAAAAGAAAAGGGAATATTTTCTAATAAGTAAGTCTGGCTTTCGCGTAAGTCAAACGACAGCCCTAAGGTAAATTCAGTTGTAGGAGTCCGAACCAACGGTTGCCGGAAACCAAGGGAAAGAGTATAAGAGTCAGCGTTGATGTCTAGGGAACCAAAAGGTTCCTCAATAATGCTACTGCTGCTGTTGTTGTAGCTTAAACTCAGGGTTCCATCGCGGGCATTGACGGGAATTTCATAGTTCAGGTTGTAGCTATTAATGCCTTTGCTAACGCCATAATCTACACTCAAGCGATCGCCAAAACCCAGGAAATTGTTATGGGCAATCGCCGCTGTTCCTCGAATTGAGCCAACACTAGGAGAATCGCGATTTTCTACCAAAAAATTCGCTGTTAACGGTTGTGCCTCTTTCAAGTTCACTGTTAAGACACTTAAGCCCGGTGATGTTCCTGCTGATAGTTCTGCCTGCACACTGCTAGTGAGCGGATTGAGTTGCAATAGTTGCAACGCTTCTTCTAAACGGCGGATATTAACAGGTGCTTGGGTAGCTAAATTAAGACGCGATCGCACGTAGTCACTTCGCAAACGCCTTAAACCCTGAATATCAATCTTTTCAATTGCTCCTTCTACCACCTGAACCTTCACCACACCATCCGTCAAATCCTGAGGCGGCAAAAATGCACCCGATGTGGTGTAGCCATTGCTGGTATACAAGGTGGTAATCGCCGCGCGAATGGCGAGCAAATCTTCAAACGTCGCCTCCTTACCAATGAACGACGCTACGGCAGCTTCTAATTCGGCGGGGGAAAACGCTGTACTCCCAAAAACCTCAACTCGCTGCACCTTCACCTTGACTCCCAACTCCGGTGGAAGAGTTTGTGGCGTTGGGGAGGGCGAGGTAAGCGAAGGTAAGGGCGTCGGCGTCTGTGGCGGTGTAGTGGGCAAAGGAGGCAGACTAGGACGAGTTGGTTCTAAAATTCCTGGTGGGATAACGGGATTGTTCTGGGCTAACTGTAGTTGGTTAGTTGAAGAACCCCTCCCCAACCCTCCCCGAAACGGAGAGGGGGTAAGATTTCCTCCCTCTGAACTGGGGTGACTAAGCTGGAGTTTGGGTGAGGAGATTACTTTGACATCACTAATGTTGCGCTCCCCGTTCCACACTCCCTCACTTGGCTGAGGATTAACCTGTGCCAAAGCAACAGAATGCCTGCTTAGACCCAATAAACCCGTAATAATTAAAATCTTCTTAAAAGACATGGAGTAGGATGGTCGTAAATTTACAGGTAGAAATCTTTGTAAATAATTTATCTATGTAAATAGAGTTGCCCTCTAAAATTTAACTAGATAAAGTACCCTGCTCTATCCCTAGGTAGTTGACTGAATGTTCCAAAGAGTAAGGTGTTGGTATCGTTTCAGTCTCTTGTTTTTAGCCAGTCTTGTTCTGGGCTTGGGACTTCACACTTGGTTACCTGGGCAAGCCAGTCAGTCAGTAGTGGCAATAGAGAGGCAATTCATCGTCTCGTCCTTAGCCAGTGAGAGTCGAGCACCTTACACCCAAGTCGTTCAGCAGGGGATTGAACGCTATCAAGTGGGGAAATTTGCAGAAGCGATCGCACTTTGGCAACAAGCACTGCCACAAATCTCAGCCCCTAAAGATCGAGCGCTCGTTTACAGTAACCTAGCTCTGGCTTATCGGCAAATCGGTCAACTATCTCAAGCGATCGCTCAATGGGAACAAGCGATTCAAATCTATCGCTCTCAAATTGATGAAACAACACGCCAGCCTTTAGCTGGACTATTAATCGAGCAAGCACAGGCTTACAGCGATTTGGGACAGCAGGGACGAACCAAGACTTTATTGCAGTCAGCGCTAGAAATCGCACTTCAAACTAAAAATCGTCTAGCTGAGGCAGCCGCTCAAGGGGCTTTAGGCAATACTTACCGGGCTTTAGGAGATTACGAGCAGGCAATGACTGCTCACCAAACTAGCTTAAAAATCGCCCGTGAATTAAATAACGTCAGTTACATAGCGACAGCTCTTAATAACCTAGGCAATGTCTACCTAATGCGTTCGGCTCAATATAGTTATCGAGCAAATGTAGCGAACTTAGAAGGGGATGACAAAGACGCCGCCCGCCTAAACCAATCTGCCGCTCAGGATAAGGCTGAGGCAAGAAAGTTTTTTGAGCAAAGTGTGGAAACTGCCAAAGGTTTAACGGCGCTGGAGGAAGTCAGAGCATTGATGAATTTGACTCGCTTACTCGAACAATCTACTCCACCCGATCGCGATTTAATTGTTAGAAATTGGAATCGTGTCAGCGAGTTGCTCAGTACTGTACCGGATTCGCGGGATAAAGCCTATGCTTTGATTAACCTGGCAGAGAGTTTCAAGCACTATCCTATAAGTGCCACTGTCGCGCCTCCAATCGCTCCTGAGGCCTACTCGATGACGCTAGAGCAAGCCTTGGCTGTTGCTAGAAAGATTGGTGATGCTAGAGCCGAATCCTTTGCCCTCGGTAGCTTAGGGCAGCGGCACGAAGCAGCAGGGGAGTATGGAAAAGCAATGGAACTAACCCGTAAGGCTCAGTTTGCTGCCCAACAGATTAACGCGCCAGATAGTTTGTATCGTTGGCAGTGGCAGGTTGGACGACTGCTAAAAGCGGCAGGTGAACGGGAACAAGCGATCGCGGCTTACGAACAAGCGATTGCAACGTTGCAAACTATTCGGGGTGATATTGTTGCCGCCAATCAAGACTTGCAATTTGACTTTAGGGAACAGGTAGAACCCGTTTATCGAGAATTAATCGCACTGTTGCTAGAATCTCCAACAATTACTGTTAAAAGTCAACAGGCAAAGGACAAAGCCGCCCCTGTAGCCAAGGTGGTTGAGATTCTGGAATTACTCAAATTGGCAGAGTTGCAGAATTTCTTTGGGGATGAGTGTGTGCAGGTTGCCCTTGCTGAAGGGGATGGAACGGCAGGTTTGGCGGAGGCGAATACCGCCGTGATTTACTCAGTGATTTTACAGGGTCAGACTGAAATCATTTTGCGATCGCCGAATGGGTCAATGACCAACTACCGAGTGGCGATCAGCAAAGAGGAAATTGAGAAAGCGATCGACCAGTTGCGCTATTCTCTAGAGTTGCGGCAAACGGATGAATATCTACCCCAAGCTCAGAAAATCTACAATTTGTTAGTCCGTCCGCTTGAAGCTGACCTAGCCGCTATTAAACCCAGTAGCTTGGTCTTCATTAACGACGGAGTATTGCGGAAAGTGCCAATGGCGGCACTGCATGATGGTAAGGCATTTTTTGTTGAGAAATACGCGATCGCTACAACTCCCAGCCTCAACCTCACTAGCCACAAACTGTCAAGCCGCAGTAATCTAGAAGCACTCAGCCTAGGCTTAACCATCGAGCGTCCGCCTTTTGCTGCCTTGAGCAATGTGGAGGCGGAGGTGACAGCCGTGAACAAGATTTTAGGCGGCATCGAACTGATCGATAACGCTTTTACCCTCTCCAACTTGCAAGGGCAATTGCAAAAAAAGACTTACCCAGTCGTTCACATCGCTACTCACGGCAAATTTGGCGTGGACGCTCAGAGTACGTTTTTGGTGGGATATGACCAGCGGATTAGTATCGAGAAGCTGGATAATTTATTGCGTTCCAGGGGTAAAAAACAGCCTGTAGAACTGCTAACGCTAAGTGCCTGTCAAACGGCGGCAGGTGATAACCGTTCAGCCTTAGGGATTGCGGGAGTTGCCGTTCGCGCTGGTGTGGAGAGTGCTGTGGCAACGCTTTGGTACATCAACGATGAAGCGACAGTGCCACTAATTGAGGAATTCTACAGCCAACTGCGTCAACCCAATATTACTAAGGCTCAAGCTCTCAGAAAGGCACAGCTAAAGATGATTGCTGATGAGAACTACAATCATCCGGCAGTTTGGTCGCCGTTTATTCTTATTGGGAATTGGTTATAGCTGATACTAGGATGCCAACCGTTATGAAATACACTAGACCTCATGCAAAAATCCTTAATCACCCCTCCGCGTAACTTCAGAGGGGGAACAATAGTTCAAGTTTTCTCTTAATAAGGGGGTCTACCCGATTTTTGCAAGAGGTGTACTAATCATTCGCGTCAATTCCAAGGCGTAGTATCTCAACGAACCGAGCCAGCCTAGAGCCGCAATTTTAAATTTCTAGTTAGAAGTATCTATGATGATTGCCGAGCCGCACGTAACTGACAAGCTTCTACAAGAGAAAGTACAACAAACAGCAGATGTTGTATTTGTTAATATGCCCTTTGGTCCTCTGTTTCCCTCCATTGGACTAGGCTTACTAAAAGCATCGCTAACTCCCCTCAATGTCTCAACAAAAGTTTGTTATTTTACCTTGAAATTTGCCCAAAAAATCGGGTTTTCCTTTTATACCGATATGACGGACGGCAGAAGTGTTTCAATCTGCGACCTTGTAGGAGAATGGATATTTTCTCACGCCCTGTTTGATTCTACGCCTACTGATGTCGAAAACTTCATTGAAGATGTGCTGCGGGGACGTTCACCAGCCCACAAAGAGGTATATCCTCAACTCAAGCCGCTTACAGATAGCTTTATTCAAGAGATTCTTCATGCCCGAAGTTTAGTAGATGATTTTCTCAGTCAATGTCTGCAGGAAATTCTCAGCTACCAACCTCGTTTGGTTGTTTTGACTAGCACCTTTCATCAACACGTTGCAGCTCTATCTCTAGCTAAACGCCTCAAAGCTCAGGCTCCTGATGTATTTATCGAATTGGGTGGAGCTAATTGTCAGGGCATTATGGCAATTGAAAATATCCGTCAATTTCCTTTCATCGATGCCATTATGTCAGGTGAGGGCGACCAGGTATTTCCCGAATTTGTGTGTCGGGTTTTACAGAAGCAACCTGTGTCAGATTTGCAGGGGGTTTATACTCGCGACAACATTGATTCTGTAACTAATCGACTGAATCTCAATGCGCCTACTCTACATAATGTTGATACTCTCCCATTCCCAGATTATGATGATTATTTTTTAGAGTGGGAAACAATTCGCCCCCAGCTCAATGAGAACTATCAACCTCGACTACTTTTTGAAACATCGCGAGGGTGTTGGTGGGGAGAAAAAAAGCATTGTACGTTCTGCGGACTCAATGGAACAGAAATGGCTTACCGCAGTAAGTCAGCGACTCGCGCTTTGGATGAATTGCTTTATTTAGCTAACAGGTATCCAGGTTATCCTATTTCTGTAGTCGATAACATCCTGGACATGAAATACTTTAAAGATTTAATTCCAGAGATGGCAGCACGGCAGTTAAATTTAGAACTATTTTACGAAGTCAAAGCTAATCTTAGGAAAGAACAAATTCGTCTCTTGCGTGATGCTGGAATTACTCAAATTCAACCAGGAATTGAGAGTTTGAGCAGTCAGGTTCTGGAGGTTATGCGTAAGGGGGTTAAAGGATTACAGAATATTCAGTTGCTGAAATGGTGCAAGGAAATTGGTGTTACTCCGTTCTGGAACTTCTTATGGGGGTTTCCAGGAGAAATGCCAGATGAGTATGCTCGGATGGCAGAAATTGTGCCATTATTGACTCATCTTAGACCTCCTGACGTGGCTGCAACAATTCGCATTGACCGCTTCAGTCCTAACTTTGATCATGCTGAGCAATTTGGATTCGAGGATGTTGCTCCTTATCCGGCTTACCATTATGTTTATCCTTTAGCGGCTGAAGCTGTTGCTAATCTTGCGTATTACTTTACCTTTAAGTATCGGCAGCCGCGAGACGTAGAGAGTTATACTAAGGCAGTTCGAGAGCAAATCATGGTTTGGAAATCAGTGTCTAAAACTAGCGCTCTTTATTTTATAGATAAGGAGACAAGTTTGCAGATTTGGGATTTACGACCTGTTGCCAAGCAGCTTTTAGTAACTTTAACAGAACCTCAGCGATCGCTTTATCTGGCTTGTGACGGAATTCGTTCAATTAATTCCTTACGGCAGATAGCTCAAGAACAACTCAATCAAGAGATATCTGTAGCAGACGTTGAGGAAATTATACAACCTCTCATTGAGGGAGGATTGATGCTTCGAGAAGAGAGTTATCTCTTAAGTTTAGCGGTTTCTTTTACGGAGTAACTTGACTATTCTTGGCTGTCATTCCTCTAAGCTCGCTAGTCCATCATCAAGAATTGCTGGGCTAGCATTTTAAAAAAGAAGTTATGCTTTAAACGCTATGTCAACGCTTCAAACTAACATCTCAATTAACAGCGCCGAGACTCTGGCTGATACCATTCGTCCCTATCAACTTCTCCAAACTATAAAGTGGGAAACCCTGCTGAATAAAAAGCAACGGGATGGCTGGATAGAATGCTATGTACAAGGATACTTAACAACATCACGCTCTGCCTATACATTACTTAAATTTGCGGCTGAACAAGCAGCGCTACTGAATGATGAAAGCCTTCTTCCTTTTATTGATTGGGCACGAACCCATGCAGAAGAAGAAAAAGACCACCACAGTTGGTACTTGGATGATCTGTTAGCAATGGGTTATCCCTCATCTTTAGTTGAGAATCAGATTGCCGATGATATCCTTCTGGAACAACTGGGGGTGCAATTTTCATTAATAGCGACAGCTCATCCTATTTCTATTTTGGGTTATGTTTTTGTATTGGAGGGGTATCAACCTGAAGCTAAAACTATCTACGACCTAGCTGAGAGATTTTCGCTGCCAAGGGAAGGATTTAGGACAATTCTATATCATTTAGACATAGACAAAGAACATCGCAAGCCAATTGTTGAGTTAATTGATCGCTACAGTCCTAATGAATTTTTGTACGGAGTGATGCTTAAAGCAGCGATAACAAACTTGGTGGGCTGGACTAAGTTTTATACAAAGCTAGTGCAAGACAATAATTAAGCAGTCACCTCCCTAATTGTTGGGTGAGGCTTTTCTTACAAAAAATTACAAACTCTTTGAGAAAAAGAGCTTTTTAGTTAAGCTCTGTTCAGTCTTTAGTACACACTAGAAAATTTATGACTTATATCGATCCGAATGAGGTAATGAAAGCAGCGCGTCAACAGCAAGAGCGTGCAATGGCTATCGAAGCTATTCTCAACAATGCAGCAGAAATGGGTATTGAAGAAGCTTTATCCCGGTTTGGATCAGCTTTAACAACGACTGAAAAAGAACTTCTAAAAACCCTGACTACCGAGGAGCTAGCTTCTCTAAAATCAATTATGTCTAAGCTTGGTAGTCAGATTCTATTTCAGTCGAATGGGATAACCTTTTAAGCAAGAGCTTACCTTTTTCTTGCAGTTATCTAACCTCCCGAAAAGCTTCTTGAACTAAGAGTGTTAAAACTATTGCAACTATTATCGAACCATAGCACTATGTGTCGGACTAATAGCTTAGTAGATTCAAACCATTAAGTGGTGTAAGACAATGAAGCTGACTCAAAACTTGAGCGACATAATCCAGAACGGCGTCAAATGTGAAGCGTTGCCCAAGAAGTCAGCTTGTGGCAAAAAGCTGTGGCGATCATTAGAACTAACCACAGCATTACTCCTAAGCTTAGTTACCTCCGGAAATCTAGTCTTAGCCCAAATTACACCAGACAGCACCTTAGGTAGTGAAAGTTCTACTGTTCAAAGTAATGATGCCAGTGACCAGATTAACGGAGGAGCCATTCGCGGGATAAACTTGTTCCACAGTTTTCTGGAGTTCAATGTAGGAGCTGGACAGAGCGCTTATTTCACGAATCCGCCGGGAATTGAGAATATTTTCAGTCGAGTCACGGGAGGAAGACCCTCCACTATTTCTGGTACGCTTGGGGTTTTGGGCAATGCCAATTTATTCTTGATCAACCCAAAGGGAATCATCTTTGGGCAAGGTGCCAATCTTGACTTACAGGGTTCATTTTTAGGGACAACAGCTAGCCAAATCAATTTTGCTGATGGTACTCAGTTCAGTACATTACCCCGCCAAACTCCACCGATTCTGACGATAAGTGTTCCCATTGGTCTGGGATTAGGAGCTACGCCAGGAGAGATAGTAGTACAAAGTGCTAACCTCCAGGTACCTCCCGAAAAAACTCTGGCGCTGGTCGGGGGAAAGGTTACCTTGCAAGGAGGAAGTCTAATAGCACTAGGTGGACGAATTGATTTAGGTAGCGTTGCGGGTTCAGGTTCGGTTAGCCTAACTCTTACGTCTTCCCAAGCAGGAGCAAAAGGAGACTTTGCATTAGGATATCCAGGAGTTCAGAAGTTTCAAGACATCCAACTTGCTCAAGGCGTTTCCGTCGATACTAGCGGCGAGGGCGGCGGTGAAATCCAAGTTCAAGGTCGCAACGTCAGGCTGACAGAGGGGTCGCGGATTGTGTCCTACACCTTCGGGTCGCAACCGGGAGGAAATATTCTTGTGAAGGCTTCTGAGTCTGTCCAACTTACGGGGTCGGGAACCTACGTCACCGATGTAGTAGGA
>JALYGX010000636.1 GCA_030776905.1 Cyanobacteriota bacterium
CCGATGTTGGAACAAGGTTTTTTTCACTTAATAAGCATTATGAATCAGTTCAACGCTTATGTTCCGGATGGATAGAATCACAGAAGCGTAAATATTTTACTCTGACCAGAGTGACAAAAGAGGGTTAAGTATTTAAAACTTCGATTAGCAAGCTTTAACGCTCCACAGCTTCATCGACTAATTCGACAATCCATCTGCTGAGTCTAGCTTGAGGTCGTGCCTAGGAAAGCCGTTAAGTTTCCAAAAATGTAACCCATCAAATGGCTTGGAAGCTTGAGTGCCAGATTAGGAACAGCCTATCAATATTGCTTTTCAAAAGATGAATCGCCCCCTCCTGTACTGTTCCTCGTTGGATACCTGGGATCGATGGAAAACTCTATGTTTAGTCCTGGGGTTGATCGGCTTGACTTCGTGCCAATCACTTCCAACTAATGCAGAAACGCGAAATTTCGCGCCTGTTTCCAGAACCCTAACGGTTTCGGGTAAAGGCAACATCACTGTCCCCACAACCTTGACTCAAGTGCGTTTGGGCGTTGATATTCAGGGGAAAACAGCTCAGGCAGTGCAACAACAAGTAGCGCAGCGATCGCAAGCTGTGGTAGAACTGCTGAAATCCCGTAAGGTAGAAAAACTCGAAACCACAGGCATCAGTCTTAATCCCAACTATAGTTACAAGGACGGCAAGCAAGGCATCATTGGCTATTCCGGCACGAACACCGTCAGCTTTCGGATTAATACCGATAACTCTGGGACAGTGTTAGATGATGCTATCCAAGCCGGAGCGACCCGCATTGACGGCATTCAGTTTGTGGCTGCCGATGAAGCGATCGCTCAAGCTCGACAGCAAGCTATCCAGAAAGCGTCCGAAGACGCCAAAAAGCAAGCAGAGGCTGCTTTGAGTGCTCTAAATCTCAGCCAACGGGAAGTCATGAGCATTCAAATTAATGGAGCCAATCCACCTCAGCCAGTGGCCTACAGACTTCCTGCCAGTGTGGCTAAAGTGGCACAAACGGCTAATACACTAGTTGTCGCTGGTGAGCAGAAAGTTGAGCAAACCGTCACGCTGCAAATTCGTTACTAAATAGTGATATAGGATTGAGAATTGTTCAACATCTTCGCGAGAATCCCCGGCTTCAGTAGTCGGATTTGAACTTCGTTCCGCTTCGCTAACGTAGCCGTAGGCGAGAATGAACGACTACAAGCAGGGGAGGTTTCATCGGGGCGACGGAAGTATGGAGTTGGCCAAACTATGCAATGCAAAGACCATTACTTCTCCTTAATAACTTCACTTTGCTTGGTGCAAACTGACCAATACGTTTCCAGGTGTAGTCGTAGATTGACACATTTTTAGATTTATCCGTGTTAGTAAACCCGCCAATGTATCCCATATAAATATCCTTAAATTTTGAAGCTTTAACCAAGTCACCAACTCTAAAGCCAAAGGGTGTAATTGTTCCACCTTTGCGCTTTCTAGTTCCGGTGTAGGAAGGAACCTCGAAGTGCAGTTGGCGGCGGAAGAATCCATATTCTTTTCCTCGTTTCACAGCACCCGGACGAGTGATAATTCTAAACACTGAATCAGTAAGATTGACATCACCTTTCCAAATGTAGCCTTGAGTATTTGCTGTGATGTGGCGACTATCTATATTGAACAAAGAAACCACAGGCTAAAGCAACACCATCGACCGCATGGGTAGAAGGCTTGGCTTCGCCCTTGTTTTCCTTATCCTTTTCCAGTCCTAGATGCTTCCTGATTTGAGAAGTTCCGTTCCCATCTTTTTGCCATCCCTCGCGAATGAAAACAGGTACAATAGTCTCCATTTGAGAAATAGCCCAGTTTTGCCCGTTCATAACAGGAGAGAAGCCTTTTCCTGACCTGGCGGTTTTCCGTTTAGTCCTATCCACGTCAGCTATGACTCGCTCGTAGCCAATAGCCGTTAACGGAAATATCTTAGACAATTCCTTAACTACTCTTAGTTCTAACTGTCTAGATGCTTTGATTGATGGTGGAATCTTTGACTGTTTACGATTATTAAATCGAGCTTGTCGATGGTTTCTTAGTTTGAAAGGTTTTTTACGGTTAATGCGTCTTGAACGGCGAGAACGTCTGAGCATTCTGCGTTGTTCCATCCGTTGTTTTACTCGACCAAACGGCAAGATTAGATGAAATCTTGCCAAGGTGAATTTGGCGGACTGAACGCCAATTCCGCTGTAAGACTTTCCAGGGTCTACACCAACGACAACAGGTTGAGCTTCTTCCCCTGCTGATTTCACAAGCTGGACATAGTAAACACTAACATCTGACCATCTGCTAATTGCTTTTCCCTCTTTTACCCACTTCCTCGCTCTTGAGCTTTTGGTAGGCATTAAAGGTTTTCCATCACAACTAACTACTGGTACTCTAATCATTTTGGAGATAATCCTTGATTAGTAAAGTTTGAAAGTCCCTTACAGCATTGGTGCGATTGTGTCTAGGAATTACCCTATTCTCTAAGATTCTAGAGCCTTACAATAGCCCAGTTTAGGGAAGCCACTGGTAGTGTTTATCTCGCACCAACTCATGCTGTATTCACGATTTCATAAGGGGTTATCTCCCTCAATCCCCTTGTTCAGCTAAGCAACAAGGGGTTCATGAACGTTTCAGGAAGCTTGCTAGCCAAACAACCGCAAAAATCCCTAAAAGCAACCAGATACCCACAATCACAAGAGCGGCGAGTCGGCTCGTGGGTTTACCTTGAGCCATAGCAGCTTCAGCCTTTTCGCGACACTCAGCTAAAACAGCCGGAGGCATCATTTTTAGTACCAGCTTTATTCCCAATGGCACTAAAACTAAGTCATCCAGATAACCAAGAATGGGAATCACATCTGGAATCAAATCAATCGGGCTGAAAGCATAAGCAACAACAAAGCCTGCAAAAACTCGTGCGTACCAAGGTACTCTAGGGTCTTTACAGGCTAGATAAATGGCGTAGGTTTCTTTTTTAAGTTGCCTAGCCCGTTGCTTCCATGTCTTCATAGTAGGAACATTGGCGCGGAAAACACCTTATCCCACTGAGGCTGAAAGTTGTTGAGTCACTGCTTCTTTCAACAGTGCGGCCTTATCAGTCTGCTCCCAAGGCAATTCCAAATCCGGACGCCCGAAGTGACCATAAGCCGCAATCTCTTGATAAAAGCGACCGCCACGCAATCCTGGCAGACGGCGTAAATTAAACGTCTGGATAATCCCAGCCGGACGCAGTTCAAAATGCTGCTTCACCAACTCCAGTAAGCGCTCCTCTTCCACCTTGCCAGTGCCGAAAGTTTCGATCATCATACTGACAGGTCGAGCCACGCCGATCGCATAACTGAGCTGAACTTCACACTTTTCAGCCAAACCAGCAGCGACAATATTCTTCGCAACGTAGCGAGCCGCATAAGCTGCCGAACGGTCTACTTTCGTTGGGTCTTTTCCAGAGAAAGCACCGCCACCATGACGGGAGTAACCGCCGTAGGTATCGACAATGATTTTACGACCCGTGAGTCCAGCATCTCCCTGAGGACCACCGATGACAAATTTTCCAGTGGGGTTGACAAGAAAGCGAGTTTCGTCGTCTGGCTTAATGTCAATTTCTGAGAAAACAGGTTCTACGACAGCAGCCCAGAGGTCTTCTTTAATTTTTGCCTGAACCGCCGCCTCATCAGTGATGTCACCAATTGTTGGCGCGTGCTGGGTAGAAATTAAGATCGTGTCAATACCTACTGGGCGTCCATCTTGGTAGGTAACGGTAACTTGAGTTTTACCATCCGGTTTCAGATAAGGTAATTCTCCGGCTTTTCGCACGGCTGCCAGACGACGAGAAACTCGATGAGACAGACTGATGGGCAAGGGCATCAATTCCGGAGTTTCGTTGCAGGCAAAGCCAAACATCAAACCCTGATCGCCAGCACCGATCGCGTCTAACTCATCTTCACTCATCTCCTCGCGAGTTTCCTGGGCGTTGCTAACACCTTGAGCAATGTCAGGAGATTGTTGATCCAATGCAACCAATACGGCACAGCTATTGGCAGAGAAGCCGTTGTCGGCGTGGATGTAGCCAATTTCAGCTATTTTTTTGCGTACTAAATCGACGTAGTTGACTTTGGCACTGGAGGTGATTTCCCCAGTAATTAGCACCAAGCCAGTATTAACAACAACTTCTGCGGCAACACGGCTACGGTCGTCTTGGGTCAGTAGAGCATCTAAGATCGTGTCAGAAATCTGATCGCAGATCTTGTCTGGATGCCCCTCGGTAACTGATTCGGAAGTAAATAGGTAGCGACGAGACAACGATAAACTCTCCTTGAATGATGGCTGGATCGATGAAGGGTTTGGCCTAATTGCAGCGACTCTAACCCGCAATCATACCAACATTAGTTTGCCATCATAACAGGATTTATCCTTTTAGGTAGACCTGTCAACTTGAGTTTTGTAACGTTTCCTGAGCGGAAAATGTGGGATTTATGCCTCGACAAGCCGCCGGAACTACTGGATATTACATTCTATAAGTCGGGATGCCAAAGAAAAACACACCAAATCCCATTTCCCTAACATAATGCTATCCAACCCTCCCCCTGGAAAATGACCTAAAGGAGCAGCATCGCGGTTAAAGGTAAGCTCCGAGTAATTTAGCCACTTACCGTTGACCCGCCAGCCGAGGCGATCGCCAAATCGACACCACAGCGAATAGTCCATGTCAAGTTTTGCCCCAACACTCTGCCAGACCTGCCTTTGGGCACTATAACCGAACCGCCCGCCGCTGTACTTGATCCAAAGGCGATCGAGGCGCTGCAGGTCTTGACAGGGAAATTTCTTAAAATCTTCCGCTCTCATCCAGCCTTCTTGTGCTCGACCAGATACCTGAAGCAGAATAGCTGTATTTTTCAAATCTGCCTCTTTCCATTTTTGGTCTGCCAGTAGCTGCCGCAG
>JALYGX010000637.1 GCA_030776905.1 Cyanobacteriota bacterium
ATGGGTTGAGATTCTTTCGACTGACAGCGTTCGCGATCGGATTCAACCTGTTGAGGTCGCCTCAAGTTAGCTTTTTCCTGAGGAGACTCATACCAATTAGATAGGTAATTGTAGTTCATTTTTCAGCTTCTAACCCACTAATTAGTGCTGTTTTTGGGAGTTAGATTAATTAGTTTACACGTTATTTAAATTTGCCCTAAACTGCAAAAATTCCCGTAACTAAAGAGGGTGGGCTAATTCTACTAAATATCACTCACGAGTGTTGACCTCTCACGCCTCTCAGTCAAGGGTGAAAAAAATGTTAGGTTTATTTACGCCTACCTGCTCGATGCACCATTTATAAAATAAAATCTCACCCTATTGACCCGTCAAACTTTACCTCTAAGCGGTTTGAAGATATGTTTTTTGCCGTGTTTCTTACTCTTTAGCTTGGTCGTACTTCGCCCCTTAACTTCTATAGGGACGAGCGCACCGTAGGCGTTCCAGCTCAAACATCTTGGATTCTACTAATCAAAAAATAATACGAAATTCAAAATAATGTGACTAGTGTTTCAATAAGTTCAAGATTTGTTTAAAAAATAAACTTTTCAAAATCTCTTTTTAAGACGGAAAATCTATCTAAACATAACCTGTCCTTAGCACACTTTACCTCCCGACTGCCGCTCCCTTAGAAGTGAAAAGTCAATATTTCTTTACCATAAGCCATTCAACAGCTTTTAAGCTGGTTACTTATTTCTGCCGCGCTGCACTAGGTGGGGAGAGTATTATCGCCAAACCTAATGCCTCCTCTGCTTCGCTAACGCGAACGAGTCCTCTAAGACTAAAGAAAGCTCTTTCCCTAGAGGGTGGACAATGCCCACCCCACCGTAAGTACATCTCGGTCTTGACGAAAAAATCAGTGTTAAAACGGCTTCACCGCGTTATGCTTGGTACGTTCAAAACATCCCTTAGGACAACGTTTCATACTCCAGCATTGCAGGCATCAAGATTGAGTCAATAACGTGGATGACACCGTTGTCAGCGAGGATATCTGGTGTCACAACGACTGCCTGATTCACTTTATAGCCGTTGGTAGTATCGATAGTAACAATTGAACCCTCGACTGTCTCTGCTTCCTCTAGTTCGAGCAAGTTATCTGTTCTCACATCACCAAACAAAACGTGATAAGTCAGAATTTTCTTGAGCTTCGGGATGTCTTGCAACAAGCTGTCTAACGTTCCTTCTGGCATTCTGGCAAACGCCTCGTCAATGGGTGCAAAGACAGTGTAAGGACCAGGACTCTTGAGGATATCTACCAAATCGGCAGCCTCAACCGCCTTGACTAGCGTATTGAACGAACCAGCATTAATGGCAGTCTCAACGATGTCAGCCATGAGTTTTCTAATTTTTAAATGAATGTCCTGTTAAGAATTACAACAGGATAGACTTAACAGACATCTTTCAAAGGTTGGAGTTGCCGCTCAATGGCTAGAGGTTATTCCCCGTTGCTGCAACTGCTGCATGAAAAATTCTTCTAAAGAGATACGAGCAAGGTTCATGGTAATTAGCTGACCTCCTATAAGGCGGAGGGTGGCTAGAAATTCTTGGGGTTCGCCCTGTAATTGACCATACCAACAATCATTATCGAAAGCTAGTTCTTTTACCCAGCGTTTGACGACATCTAGGTTGCCGCCTTTGCCTTTGACATGGTAGGTGTCAGCGATGCCAAGGAGTTCGTCTAGGGAGCCAGTGCAAATTAATTCTCCCTCAGCCAGAATGGCAACGCGATCGCATATTTTCTCCACATCTGACAGGATATGGCTATTGAAGAAAATTGTCTTGCCTTGGGCTTTGAGAGAAAGAATAATCTCCCGAATCTGGTAGCGTCCTATGGGGTCAAGTCCAGACATCGGCTCATCCAGAAACACCACTTCTGGGTCGTTAATTAATGCTTGTGCCAAACCGATGCGCTGGAGCATTCCCTTGGAATACTGGCGCAGTTGCTTCTTCCGAGCCGCTAATTTGGACAATCCCACTAAATCTATCAGTAAAGGAATACGCTGCTGTTGTAGGTCATTAGGGATTTCAAATAAGCCCGCGACAAACTGCAAAAACTCCCAGCCAGTCAGATAGTCGTAGTAGTAAGCGTTTTCTGGCAAGTAGCCAATTCGTTGCCTGACTTGTGTGTCGCCGATTGGACTATCCAGCAACCACGCCCGCCCCGATGTAGGACGGACAATTCCTAGCAATGTCTTCAATAGCGTTGTTTTACCCGCCCCATTGGGTCCGAGCAAGCCAAAGGTTTCTCCCTGATAGACAGTGAGGGAACAGTTTTTCAGGGATTCAATTTTTTGATTTAACCAGAAGCCAGTGCGATAGACTTTTCTCAGTTCAGAAGTCTGTACTACTGGTATCCGGTCAACGGTAGTCACTTGAGCTGGCAAATCGGCAGTAGAATCCATCCTAAGTAAACGCGATCGCTTATGTCTCCTGAGTCTAATCATTCCCTATTTTGCCGACTTTAGTGTCACTTCAAAAGCTGAATGAATTAGCCTAAGCCGAATACAGATGCGATCGCACTTAGCAACTCTTTCCCTGCATCAACCCGTTTGGTGAGAGCAGGTCAATCTGCTATTGGCTCTTTCAAGACAAAAGAAGAAACTCATCAGCACTAGGAATAACTCCGCTTTTACAACCCAACGGGTAAGGTTAAGGTGAATGCAGTTTGTCCCGATAAGGTTGGGTCAAGCGTCAGGTCGCCACTGTGTGGCCTTCGCTAAATAATCGTCGGCACCCAGGTTTAAACCCTCAAGTCGGTCATCCAATTCATTACGGGCAGTCAGCAAAATTACTGGCACATTCTGTCCTTTCCGGCGCAAGTTTTTGAGGATGGACAACCCATCTTTTCCGGGCACCATGATGTCAAGCACCAGCGCGTCATACTCGTTATCCAAGGCGCGAGTATAGCCTTCGTCTCCGTTATCGCAGTAATCGACGACAAATCCCTGTTCCTTCAATCCAGCTCGGACAAAGTTGGCAATTTTCGCTTCATCTTCAACGAAGAGAATATGCATGGGTTTCTCATGCGTCGGACGGCTTGGGACGTTTATTCAGTGTAACCTGTGGTTATCTATAAGCGACAAGTTTCAATAAGTTTTCCGTGCCAAGTCAGAAGCTTGGTTTATCGGCTGGGCAATAATTGAATTGACCTATTTTGGTAGTTATATGAAGCTAAATCAGTTGATCGCTGTGTTGCAATCTGTTAAAGCAAATGCCAACAAGGGCAAAGCCGAAGTGTCGGTAGGGTATTTGCAGGTTCAAATCCTGCCCCCCAGTCTATCTGGGGGTAGGCAAATAGGTAAAGCAGCCCTAGCGCATTAAGCTCAGAATAAAGCTCAAGCTATTGCTCCAATCTCATTTTGAAAAATCGCTCCCTGTATCGATCTCCGTAGGACAAGCGTTGCGAGACGCGGGTTCAAATCCCGCTCCCTGCTCTAAGTATGCGGGGGTAGTTTAGTAGGAAAACTTCACAGCATCAGATTGATTCTGCGGAAACTGGAAATCTCTCATACAGGCTCAGCGACTTAAATCTTTCCCGGCATTCAGGATACGAGTGCCGGGATTTTAAAGTAGAACTGTTCGTGAGGATGAGGATGAATCACTTATCTCTCCCCCTTGTCCTCCTTGTCTTCCTTGTCCTACTCTCAGCGAAAAAGGGGGTAGCAGACGCGGATTTGGTATTATTTGCGATCGCCCATACGTCCAGCATCAGCGGATATGATCGGAGGATGCTCCCGCAAGAAACCCGAACCCACTACACCAGCAATGGTTAAAACGCCTCCTCATCAAAAACCTTTGCCAATTCCACCGCTCGAAAGTGGCGATCGCTTGAATCGCTATGAATTTGAGCGACGCTACAATGCTATGCCTCATCTCAGGAAGGCTGAATTAATTGAAGGAGTTGTCTACGTGCCTGCTGCCCTACGTTTTAGAAGTCATGGTCAACCTCACGGAAATTTGATTGGTTGGTTGTGGACTTATAAAATTGCAACACCGGGTATTGAGTTGGGGATTGAACCCACCGTTCGTTTAGATTTGGACAATGAACCCCAACCTGATGCGGTGCTGATGATCGAGGAACACTCTGGAGGTCAGGCGCGGCTGAGTGAGGATGATTATGTCGCGGGGGCACCGGAGTTGGTGGCAGAGATTGCGGCGAGTAGCGCAGCGATCGATCTAGGTGATAAAAAACGAGCCTATCGTCGCAATGGGATTAGAGAGTATATCGTTTGGCAAGTGTTTGAGCAGAGACTCGAATGGTTTTATTTGTAGGAGGGGGAGTATGTTCCACTGCCAGTGGATGAGGATGGGGTGATTCGGAGTCAAGTGTTTCCAGGCTTGTGGTTGGCAGCGGATGACCTATTGACTGGGAATATGGGGCGAGTGCTAGCTGTGTTGCAGGAAGGGCTGGCTGCACCAGAACATGACGCATTTGTGCAGCAGCTATCGCAGTAGCTATGGTTCTGCGATCGGTAGATGCGGTACAACTAATAGTTAGACCTCAATCCCTGGGTAGGGGAATAACGGATAGGTTATCGGTACGACTCAACCGCTGAAAATGTTATCAGGTAAGTACCAGACTTAGCAGCAGTGTATGGAGATTTCCCAACAACGGTTACATAAGTTAGAGATCAAGAGACTAAAAAATATTAAGGATCTTTGTATTTCATTCGAGAGTAAAAACATTACTGGTATTCTCGGCCCAAACGGTTATGGAAAATCAACAATTCTTCATGCGCTAGCCTGCTGTTTTCAACCACTAGATGAAGGTCAAGAAGACTATAAGTTTAGTAATTTTTTTCCACCCAATCCTGATGCTCTATGGCAAGGTAGTGAACTGCAAATAGTTCATACCTATCGACAAGGTTCTCAATTGCATGAGAGCGTAGATAAGCATTATGGGAAAAATAGTGATCGATGGAAACCGATATACAAAAGGCGACCTACAAGAAATGTTCACTACTTTGGCGTAGATAGTTGTGTTCCGCTTATTGAGGCGGAAAAAAGAAACGTAAAAATCAACTATTCAACCAGCCAAGTAAGTGAAATCCTTATAAATAAGATACTAGAAAAAGCATCGTATTGTCTCAACAAGAAATATACAGCATATAACATTCATGACCCTGGTAATGGGAGGAAATTTATTGGTGTTGAAGCCGATGGGATAAGATACTCCGCACTAAGTATGAGTGCTGGTGAGCAGAAAATATTCTTACTACTAGAGAAAGTATTCAGAGCTAAAAAGCATAGCCTTATTTTAATAGATGAACTCGATCTTCTGTTGCATGACTCAGCGATGAAAAAGTTGATTAATGTGATTTCTGAAAGAACAGTAAGCGATAATCTCCAAGTGATCTTTACGACACATAGAGAATCAATTATTGAATTATCGGATTTAATCAATATAAGGCATATTTTTGGTACGCCAGAAAAAACACTTTGTTTTAATGAGACAAAACCTGATGCAATAAATCGATTAACGGGGAATCAGCCTAGACTGATTGAAGTGTTTGTTGAAGATGATCTTGCTGTAGCAATAGTCAAGAAAGTTGCGGGACAGCTAGGTATTTCTAGGCACGTCTCTATACAAAGGTTTGGAGCAGCTATCAATTGCTTTACAATTCTGGCTGGTTTACGTTTGCGTGGTGAAAGCTGTGACGACAGTATTTTCGTTTTGGATGGCGATGTGTATAGGACTAAAG
>JALYGX010000638.1 GCA_030776905.1 Cyanobacteriota bacterium
AAAATCGGTTGGAATTTTGGGGAGTTTTGGCTTCCTAATTCTCAGGCTACAGTTTTTAAATCCGGTGAAGGTTGGTATGCCAGTAACCAACGTTTTGAGAAATTTAGACACAAGAGTAAGAAGCTAACATTTGCCACTAATAGAGATTTCCTTCGAGAAATTTGCAAGAGCCAGCAGCCTTGTTGGCTCGTAGATGTTTCCGTAGAACCGCGCGGCATTTTTCAAAGGAATCAGCTCGCTCAAGAGGTCGGCTTAAAAACTTGTTTGGGCGTTCCTATTCTCTTCAAGGACGAAGTGCTAGCAATTTTGGTATTTTTGAAACAAGAAGCTAGTTCACCAGAGGCACAATTGATTGAGCTAGTCCACTCTCTTGCCACTCAGTTGAGTTCCTTCATTCAGCGTAAACGTTCTGAGTCAGCGTTGCGAGAAAGTCAGCAACAGTTAGCGGCGATGGCGGCTAATATTCCGGGTTGCGTCTATCGAGGTGTGGTTCATCCTGATGGAAAGATGAAGCTTCTCTATATCAGTGAAGGAGAGCATGACTTGAGTGGTCTAAATCCCCAGACGGCAGTGGCTGAACCAGAGCGTTTGCTGGAAGCTATGTCTCCCGATAGCCAAGCGGATTTCTATAAAGCCTTGAGAGCCTTAGCAGAATCGCTTGAACCGATTACTCAGGAATACCCGATCGCTTCTGTTAATGGTGAGGTGAAGTGGGTGCGAAATAGCGCTCGATATTCCCTGATGGATAATGGCGATGTCATGATAGATGGGGTGGCAATCGATATTAGCGATCGCATCGCCGCTGAGGAACGTTTAAGACGCCTAGAACAAGCACTGACGAATTCCAACAATAGTAGTTAAAAGACTGGTAAGGGCGCAACGAATCATGCCCCTACAGTCGGTGAATTTGACACTCCAACGCCTAAACAGCCTGGGCTTTCCACATCCCTGTTACGCTTTAACTTGTCTGTTCCTCAGTTTCCACAAGTAGCTAGAAATCAAATTTGTGGCAACATGAGCCACAATCGGCACCAACAAGTTGCCCGTTGCTAAGGCACTAAACCCCAGCAGTAAGCCTACTACCGACGCCCAGACAACATAAGGCCATTGTTCGGGTCCGCTCATGTGCAAAATGCCAAACAGCAGGCTTGTTGTAACAAGACCTGTAGCATTCAACCCAACGGCGGGCAACATCACGCCCCGAAACAACAATTCTTCACTCATACCGGGTAGTAACCCTAACCAGATTATGTCCGGTAATATCAAAGGCTTAAGTACCAACTGCAAGTAGAAGTCTGCGCTTTGACGGTAAGCAGGCCATAGGCGATACACTAAACCACTGGCACAAGTAATTCCCACGGCTATACCCAGTCCCAAAAGTATGGCATCAGTAGTTCCGTGTACAGGCATGAGCGTGACGGGACTGAGGTGCAGCCATATTTTGGCGACAACTAGCAACACGACAGCGGTTACACCCATTGCTATCAAAACTTGGGTGCGGGTCAGGGGTTCGATTTCAGGATGATCGGGAAGCTGTTTTGCCACTGAGAGATAAGCAATGCAGGGACGATAGGGACGGGCTAAGGGCGTCAGCACTGATACCAGCGCGATGAGCAACCAAAACGCCCAATGCCTCTAAATATGAGTGTACTCTGATTGCTTTGATCCCTAGAGATTCTGGGGGAACTTGCATTGAGGTTTGGTTCTCCTCAACGGCAATAATCTTGGTTTGCGACTGGCTTAAACTCAGCAGGGCACTACCACCACAAGCCGTTGCTGGGATGACGACGGCATCGACTTGCGAAGCCCAGATATCTCCAGCGAACTGGCAATGTCCCGGTTCTACAACGAACTGGGGGGCGCGACTCAGTCCGACAAGAACACAGGGTAAGAAGGTATAACCCAATTCCTCAGCAGCGGAACGAGGAGATAAGCCTGGATCGAGGGGTAGGGGCATCAGGGCGGGTGCGTGGGCACAAGGAACCTGAAAGGTGCGGACGACGAGGTGGCTAATTACAGCTTCGGCACCAGCGAGGGTGTCTACTCCCTGTCCGTGACGGTAAGCGACGAGGGCGTCACTACCCGTATCATCCGGGAAGCGGGCAACAACGGCGATCGCTTCTGCCTTTGCCTGATGAATCAAAACCTCAGCCGCCCGCAGCAAACTATCCGGATTGCCAATTGTCCCCCAACTCGCGCCCGATGCAGCGGTTCGCAATTCCACGTTTAAGGGAGCATCTGTCACTACGTAGTCAGTCAGATTCAACCCCAATGTTGCTCTGGTGGCATCTGCTGCCTGGAGATGCCGGAGGCGCAAGTCCGGTTCAATACCTTGGTCGAGGATTAGCCCTACTCGGTTCTGGTGTACGGGTCGCAGTCCCCAGCATCCCGCCGCAAATTTGTCAAGTCCGTAGCCTTCAACGTAGAGGGCGTTGGGTAAGTTCCAGTACAACTGGGCACCGTTGAGGACGTTGGGGTGGGTAATTAGCCGATCTGAGCAAGAAGCGATCGCTTTTGCCACTGGTAGCGCATCCCCCGCATACCCCCCAATCGCTGCCCCGATCCCTGTAGGAACAATGAGTATAACTGTGTAAGGAGGTCGAGTCACAGTGATGTCGTTGAATCAGATTCTACCGTTACAATTGCCTCCACCTGTGCTTTCTGCCGTTCGGTATCCACACTTGTAACTGCCCAACGTAGAGGTTCCCCACGTTTTTGCAACTCTGCCTCAATTTCTTGTCGTAGCTGCACGGGTGTCTCTTGGAGGTCAATTTCTGCCGTAATGAAGTGAGTTGTCATTTTAGCGAATCAAAGATTATGCCTAAGTTGAATAAAAGTCTTGCATAAGTAGCCAGGTTTCTAGCGATAAGTTCTATAGCGACCTAGACCTTTGCAGGAACTCCAATCTTTATTATCAACCACGAACAACACAGGAATCTGTAGTATGCGTAAAACTTGGACACAGAGAACTCTGATTGCCTCCATTGGAGTTGGATTGGCTTTAATCTCAAATTTGGCACAAGCCGCTATTTATGATCGGAAAGGAAATAAGATACCCGATGAAGCGGTGAATTCCCCTGAAGTTAATTGGGAACTTTTATCTGCTGAACGAGGTAAAAATTACAATGGTATCGGTATGCTTGAGAAATCTTATATGGGATTTTGTACGGCATTTTTCTTAAATACTGGAGGAGATAGCAATGCCCCTGCTTATGCAGTAACGAATGGTCATTGTGCGACGATTCCAGAGTTTCCAGAAGCCGAGCAAATTATTACAAATCAACCCTCTGACATGGTTTTTAAATTAAATTACTTTGTAAATAAGAAAAGTCACGTTCGTCCCGTTGGTATTCGACAAGTTGTTTACGCAACCATGAAAGGAACGGATATCACAATTTTAGAACTGGATACTACCTTTAAAGAATTAGTGAAAGAAGGCTTTACCCCTTTAAATATTGACCCAGTTCCTCCTAGTCTCGGTGAACCCGTTCAGGTGATTGGGGTTCCGGGAACAGGAGTCAAAAGTTCTCTTCGTTACCTGCATAAAGCCGTTTGTGAAACGGGACAGTCAGTCAATGTTAACGAAGATGTTTATCAGTGGAAAAACTCAGTTCGTCATCGTTGCAGTACGGTAGGTGGAATGTCTGGCTCACCCATGATTTCTCTGAAAACTAATCGAGTTATTGCGATTGTCAACACAGGTGTAAATGATGACGCCTTGGCACAGGCTGAGTGTAGTTGGAATCGTCCCTGTGAGGTATCCAGCAAGGGTGGTATATCCACTTTTCCCGAGGAAAATTACGCGCAAAGAGTGAATGCTATCCCATCCTGCTTTGATGGGAGGGGAATTTTTAATTTGAATCTTTCATCTTGTAGCTTAGAAAAGCCATAAGTTATTGCGTAGGGGCAGGTTTAACCCGGTTATCTGTAGGAAACCTAAGATATGGGGAAACCCGCCTCTACAACACCTGCAATTTACTTCATCGCTGAAAGTTTTGATTAAGGCTGACCAAACTGACGTTGGTAAACAATCTCTTCTTTTTCAGATTCAATTTTCAAGTCAGAACGCGGATAGGCGACACACAACAGCGCGTAGCCTTCACTTTGGAGTTCTGGGCTAATACCCATACCATCGCTTTGCTCTACAGTTCCTTCTAATATTTGTGCGGCACAGGTGGTACATACTCCAGCATTACAAGAACTGGGTAAGTCGATGCCAGCCGCATAGGCAGCCTGAAGAATTTTTTTATCTTCTGGCACTTCTATGGTATGAGTTTTTCCTTCATGTTGAATTGTGACGGTATAAGTATTAGGCATAAATCGACAGGGGAAGAAACAAACGTTTTGATGAGTTGAGCTAAAGTCAAATTTTAACTTCAACGGTATTAATGAATAATACCTAATCCTAATAAAAAATCAGCATTTATATAAAGTTTCTAATATTCACACATAAAATCAAAAGTAAGTTTAAAATCCAGCGTCATTAATTTAATCCAATCTATTGTTATTTATATATATGTCAAACTCAATCCCAATTGGTATTACTCTCCTTCCCTACAAGGGAACCCTTTGGGGGTTAGGTTATTCTGATGTACACGTGCGTAACTGAGAAACGCTGTAAGCTTGTAAGTGTGCTCTTACTCCCAAAAAAATACGTCTGAGTCACCCCAGACGCATTCTATTAATTCAACTTGAAGACTCAATTTAACTTAGTGCTTCAGCACCACCGACGACTTCCAGGATTTCCTGAGTAATTGCCGCCTGCCGTGCTTTGTTGTAAGACAGCGTCAGCGTACCCACCAATTCAGAAGCGTTTTCGCTAGCGTTGTTCATCGCCGTCATCCGCGCGGCAAGTTCACTCGCCGCTGATTCTTGCAGTGCCCGCAGTAGCTGGTTATTCAGATACAGGGGCAAGAGGGCGTCAAGAATTTGCACTGGATCTTGTTCAAAGATCATGTCACGGGGGAAGGTACGGGTGGGAGATTGAACTTTCTCCCGCGTTACCTCAAAGTCGCCACCACGAGTCGTTAGCCTGAAGATTTCATCATCTTGTGGTTCTAGTCCTTGCGGCGTCAGTGGCAGCAGGGTTTGAATCACTGGACGAGAACTAATCAAGGAAACAAACTTGGTGTAGACTAACTCAACCCGGTCTACAGATTCTGATAAGAACAGGGAGAGCAATTCGTCAGCAATCATTGATGCTTCCGAAGCCGTAGGAATCTGCTCTAAACCTGTGTAGTTGGCACTAATCGGCTGGTCGCGACGCTGGAAGTACTGCTGGGCTTTACGTCCAACTAATATAAACTTGTAGTCGCGCCCTTCTTTCTGTAATTCCTTGGCGCGGTTTTCGGCGCGACGGATGACGTTGCTATTGTAAGCCCCACACAAACCGCGATCGCCTGTAATCACAAGTAAGCCTACAGACCTGACTTCCCGTTGCCTCAATAGAGGCAAATTGGCTTCTTCAAACTGTAGGCGGTTTTGTAAGCCGTAAAGAACTTGTGCCAAGCGATCGGCGAAGGGGCGGGTGGCGGTTACCTGTTCCTGGGCACGACGCACTTTAGCCGCCGCAACGAGGCGCATTGCCTCCGTAATTTTCCGGGTGTTTTTGACCGACAGAATGCGATCGCGAATGAATTTTAGATTAGGCATAATTTTGTCCTTTGTTAGTAGTGATTAGTCATTAGTCATTAGTTTGCAAGCTAATGACTAATGACCGATGACCGATGACAAATTACACCGAGACCAGGAAGGTCTGCTTGTATTCAGCGATCGCTTCCTTCAGAATGCCTTCTGCCTCGTCAGTGAGTTGCTTGCTGTTCCGAAGAATGTCCATGTACTGCGGCTTGCTAGTCTTCAAATACTCGCGCAGACCCCTGGCAAAGCTGGCAATTTTATCAACGGCAATGTCATCCAGATAGCCATTAAGACCTGCATACACAACTGCCACTTGCTCTGCCACTGCTAGCGGTGAGTACTGGGGCTGCTTCAACAGTTCCCGTAAGCGCTGGCCCCGTGCCAGTTGGTCTTGGGTGGCTTTATCCAAGTCCGAGGCAAATTGAGCGAAAGCTTGCAAGTCGTCAAACTGTGCTAGTTCCAGCTTCAACTTACCTGCAACCTTCTTCATCGCCTTGGTTTGAGCGGCTGAACCCACCCGTGATACGGAAATACCGGGGTTAACAGCCGGACGCAAGCCAGAGTTGAACAGATCTGAAGTTAGGAAGATCTGACCGTCGGTAATCGAAATCACGTTGGTAGGAATGTACGCCGAAACGTCTCCAGCCTGGGTTTCGATAATGGGTAGGGCAGTCATGCTGCCTTCGCCAAGTTCGTTGCTCAACTTTGCTGCCCGTTCTAACAACCGGGAGTGGAGGTAGAACACGTCTCCAGGATAAGCTTCGCGTCCGGGTGGACGGCGCAGCAGCAGCGACATTTGGCGATAGGCTTGAGCTTGCTTGGAGAGGTCATCATAAATGACCAGCGTCGCTTTGCCTTTGTACATGAAGTATTCGGCAAGAGTTGCACCCGTGTAAGGAGCTAGGTACTGAAGGGTTGCTGGGTCATTCGCGTTCGCGGCAACCACAATCGTGTAATCCAATGCTCCTCGTTCTTGAAGAACGTTCACTACCTGGGCAACGGTAGACGCTTTCTGACCGATGGCGACGTAGACGCAAATAACATCTTCTTCTTTCTGGTTGAGGATGGTGTCAACCGCAATGGAGGTTTTGCCAGTTTGTCTGTCGCCAATAATCAACTCCCGTTGACCCCGACCGATGGGAATCATCGCGTCGATAGCCGTGATTCCTGTTTGCATCGGCTCATATACAGAACGCCGTGCAATAATCCCTGGAGCCATTGATTCAATGAGACGGGATTCACTGGTCTGGATGTCTCCCTTCCCATCAAGGGGACGGGCAAGGGCATCGACAACACGACCAATCATGGCGTCTCCCACTGGCACCTGGGCAATCTTGCCCGTAGCGGTAACAGAACTACCTTCTTGGATGCCGCGACCGTCACCCATCAGCACTGCACCCACATTGTCTTCTTCTAAGTTCAGGGCAATGCCAACTTCACCGTCTTCAAATTCCACCAATTCCCCGGACATGCACTGATCTAAGCCATAGATCCGGGCAATACCGTCACCGACTTGTAAGACGGTACCAACGTTAGAAACTTTGACCTCTTGGTCGTACTGTTCAATTTGCTGACGAATAATGTTGCTAATTTCGTCGGGTCTAATGCTGATCATTGAATTGATTTCCTGAGTTTCTACTTTAGATTTTCAGCTTTTTGTCAGAGGTCTGCGATCGCGTGTTCTTTATAGTTGAACGAGTGACTCCTACGTTGCACGGCTCAGGCTCAAACCGATGCGACGCAGTTGTCCTCGCAAGCTGGCATCTATCACCTGAGAACCTACTTTAATGATGACACCGCCAATTAATTCCGGGTCAATTTTGGTATCTAGTTCAACCTCATGAGCGCCGCTAAAAGTTTTGACTTTGTCTGAGACAGACTGCCGTTGGGCATCACTCAGTTCTACGGCTGAAGTCACTTCCGCTACAACGGTCTGTTTTAACTTCCGCAGCTGAGCCTGAAATTGGTGCAAAATTCCGTCTAAGAAGGGGATGCGCCGTCTGTCTACCAGAATCATCAAAAAGTTCATCATGTAGGGGTGGAGTTGCTCCCCTACAATCTGTTGCAAGACGGCTTTTTTCTTGTCTGCTGACACCACTGGACTAGCTAAAAAGGCCTGTAGATCGTCGGAGTTTTCCAAAAGATTCAACAAGGAATCTACCTCTTCGCCAAATCGGTCTATCAGTTCACTAGATTGAGCTAGGGACATCAAGGCTTCTGCATAAGGCTCAAGCACTTGGGAGGTTAACAAACTACCTTTCACGATCCACCTCCTAATATAGCGATGCTACGGTCAATAAGTTGGTGTTGAGCGGAGTCATCTAAGCAATCTTTTAGTTGCGACTCTACTCGCTCTACAGCCATAGCAGCGATACGTTCTCGGAGTTGAGCGATCGCTCGATCCCGTTCCGTGTTCAAATCCTGAACCGCTGTTTCTTTCATGCGTTCGACAGCTTTCCGCGACGCCTCTAGAACCGCAGCTCTTGCCGCTTGTGCGTTTTCTTCTGCTGCGGCTCTAATTTTTTCTGCCTCAGCTTGAGCTTGAGCCAGCTTTTGCTGGGCATCTGCTAAAGCCGCTGCTGCCTCTTTTTGCCGTTTTTCAGCATCTCGAATCACTTCTTCAATGTTCGAGCGTCTCTCGGCGAGGGTGTTACTTAAAAAATTACGTCCAAAGTAAAATACCACCCCAATGATAATCGAGAGGTTAATTAGGTTAGTTTCTAAAATGTTGAAATTTAGACCAAAACCCTCTTCCGAACCTCCTTCCGCTGCGATCTCTGCCGCTGCGGTAGCCAGAAACCAGAAAGTACCCATAATAGCCATATACAACTGTGAAGATTGAGAACTGCTAGTACTTTGACTGCGGTACCAAGGCAAAAACTAAAATGCCGTGAATAAACCTGGAGTGGCAGTTTGACTTTTGAAAAAGCTTATTTCTTACCTCATTACCAAGGCAACTGCTACTCGTTTTGAGAAAGCTTCACCTCTTGCTGTAGGAAATCGCCTGCCTTTTTCTTAAAGGGCGAGACTTTAGCTTCCCTGAATTGTCGCTTTCACCCCGCAACAGGTAAAGCGCCAGCCCAATGCCAACGCCGTTTCCCAGGATTGTTATGCACGATGTGCCTTACTTAACCAGTTCTGGACCCAAGAGTTTCTCCAGAATCTGGCGACTGAGAGCGTCCACTTGTTGTTCGAGCGACGCCAGTGCCTCGGCTTTTTGCTGTTCGATCTCCTGCTGTGCTTGCTCTCGTTGCGCTTGAGCTTCTTGCTGCGCTTGGGTCATCTTGTCCGTCGCAATTTTCTTGGCATCCGCCTGTGCTGCCGCGATGGTCGCTTGAGCTTTGCGGCGAGTTTCTGCCAGTTCCTGCTCATACTGTTTTGAAAGCTTTTCAGCCTTCGCTACACGTTCGCGAGCCTCCAACAGGTTTTTGCGGACATAGTCATCCCGCTCGTCAATTGCCTTAGTCAATGGCTTGTAGAAAACCGCATTCAATACCGCCACCAAGATTAAAAATTGCAATGCCATCAAAGGCAGGGTGGCGTCAAAATCAAATAAGCCACCTTCTTTTGCAGCGGTTTCAGCGGTTTCGACAGCTAGCAAAATTGTCCAGTATGTCATAAATTTCAAGACCCATTCGTTATCATTTGGGTCAGCTAATCAGCTTGCTTGAACGCGGTTACTTGGGAGAGCGCTCCGACTTAGCTAAAGTTTCGGGAGCGCTCTCGATGATTACTTAGGCGAAGGGGTTGGCAAACAGCAGGACGAGAGCAATTACCAAGCCGTAAATGGTCAGAGATTCCATGAACGCCAGTGTTAATAGCAGGGTTCCGCGAATCTTGCCTTCTGCTTCGGGTTGACGGGCAATACCTTCAACTGCTTGACCTGACGCATTACCTTGACCGATGCCAGGACCGATGGCAGCTAAACCAATTGCCAGGGCAGCAGCTATAACAGAAGCAGCAGCAACTATTGGATCCATGATGATTTTCCTTAATTTGAGTACACAACAAACAACAATGTGTCTTGAGTTTTACGTTTTGAGCTAATGGGTTTTCCTTCACAACTCAAAATTTACTCATGACCTCAACTGAGGGCGCTATGAATGCTCCTCATGCTCTTCTCCACCGTGCCCCTCCATTGCCTCATGAATGTAGGCAGCAGCTAAGGTTGCAAACACTAGGGCTTGAATTGCACTAGTAAACAAACCTAAAGCCATCACCGGCAGAGGTACAAACAGTGGAACTAGCAGCACCAGCACCGCTACCACCAGTTCATCCGCTAGGATATTGCCAAACAGACGGAAACTTAGGGAGAGGGGCTTGGTGAAATCTTCTAAGACCGCGATCGGTAGTAGGATCGGCGTCGGCTCAATATACTTGGTAAAGTACTTCAAACCCCGCTTACTAAAACCTGCGTAAAAGTAGGCTAAAGAAGTCAACAACGCTAGCGCTACAGTTGTGTTGATGTCATTGGTGGGAGCCGCTAGCTCGCTTCCTGGTATCCTGATTAGCCTCCAGGGAACTAGTGCACCTGACCAATTTGACACAAAGATAAACAAGAACAATGTGCCAATGAACGGCACCCAGGGACGGTACTCTTTCTCCCCAATCTGGTTCTTAGCCAAATCCCGAATAAAATCCAGGGCATACTCCATAAAATTTTGTATACCGCTGGGAATTCTCTGGATGTTCCGAGTAGCCGCTAGCGAAGCCGTTACTAGAATTAAGATTACAAACCAGGAGGTTAGAAAAACCTGCCCATGCAGTTTCAGATTGCCTAATTGCCAGTAGAAATGATTACCTACTTCCAATTTGGCAAGGGGAAAAGAATTAAAGGCGCTTAAAACACTATACATTTCCATTGACGGAAGTTTCCCCAGAAGTCAATACGTGCAGTATTCTTCGTTTGCTTGACCTAGTGACGGTCAGGTGGCATAAGAGATTGCACCATGTAGACGATGAGCGTGGCTTTGTAAGTCAGAAATCCCAAGAAAATTGGAAGAATCTGAAGTTGACCCCACTGACTTGCTACTATGAGTACCCCAATCAACACAGCAAACCGAGTCTTACTCAGGCGTTGTTTTTGCCTGCCCAGCTGCTCAACGTCTCTAGCCAACATTTTCAAGTAAACCACACCTGTACACGCCCCGATCAAATAATTCAGGGCAATGTTGAGGGAGTAAACAATCCAGACAGAGATAAAAATAATCCCTGAGAGCGCAAGGGTAATCAACAACAACCATTGTTGGAGTTGATTGTACTCCTGCATTGTGGAACTGCTTTGGGGGGGTAGGAAACTCGGTTGAGGAAGTTCCTCCGTTACCGATGTCGGTTGAATAGAGTCGTCTGACGAGTTCACAGGTAGTAGCAAAAGCTAGTCCAGAAAGCTAGCTCGTTCATAACAAGCCATAGGCAATCATACCATGCAGAAGTAACAATACTTAAAAAAACATTAATGTCAGGTCAGCTAGCGATGGCTCTGCCAAGCAGGACTCATAACCATTGCACTTTATCAGGCTGCTCGACAGGCTGGGGTACTCCCATGTCCTATGCTGACTTAATCCTTTTTGTCAAGGACTAGAACACCTGCACATTATAAGAAAAGTAATTTAGTGAATTGGTATCAAGAAAATAGCGATCGCATTTACCCAAATGTTTGGCAACTCGATAGCTGCCTCCAACTGTGTGGATGGAGGTCAATATCCGCTCTTGCTAATTAACAACTTAAGTGTTCTTCACTACCTCAAACGTGATCGACACCGCCGCCATCTGGGAAACGGAAATTGGTCTGACTTTAATCAGAGAACTGCGCTTATCACTGAGGTCATCGACCAAATCGCTGACTACATTAACTGCCTCATCTCCTTCTGTCGCTAGCAGTGCCTGACGCTCCCCCCCTCGCTTATTCGCCAGGGATTGCAATCTCAGCAGAGCATTCGTGAGGGGTTTCTGGCTAGCAATCACCAGCACTTCCCCCACACCAGCCTCTTCAGGAGTTAGTTGAAATTTATCTTTGCTAGGGTCTGGAATCACAAGAGTTTGATTTGGCTCAATGCGTGTTGCTTCCTCTGACTGCTTATCTGAGGTCGTTTGATAATCATTAGGAAACAGCACGACAAGACCTTCAGCAGGGTCAATCAACACGATGCCGAGGTAAAGGGGGTTCTGTTCCCCGTTCGACACTCGGAACTGCAACGAGGAGCCAATAGTAAGCTGTTGTCCTGAGCCGCGACTGCCCAAAGGAGGACAGGAGGTGGGTTCCTCACAGCCACGAGGAGTGAATGCCTGACCAATTATCTGTCCTTCCTGACCTACCAAATTCATTGTTACTCCTAGCTTCAGACGGGAGGATTCAGCATTCAGGGTCATCTTGACAATTCGTGCTGCCAGCAGGGATTTGAGTTTTGGTCTTAACCGAGCGATCGCCTTTTCTACAGTTTCCCCAGATTCAGCAAAGGATTTGGGAATTAACTCTAAAGCCGGAGAAAATAAGCAAATGCTCCCTTCTGGCGGCATCTCCACGCCTTGGTTTTGCTGTTGTAATTGTTGATGATAAGCTCCTGTCACCCGGCTTAGTATGTAATGCACTGCTTTGGGATAGGGTTTACTTCCGGATTGAGAAGGCACAGCTTCTATACGGCTTAAGTCTTTTATGGCTTCCTTTGCGGCTGTTGCCTCAGTGCCTAAAGAAGGGTCAAGACCAATCTGCAACTTCCAATCACCTGGGATAGCACGGGCAAATTCTTGCAACAGTGTTCCCGGTTGAGCTGCTCCCTTAACGATCGCTTTCCCAAATAAGCCATCACGAGATTTCAATTCGACTTCCGTAGATTTGCCACCCCGTCCGCCACCGCCAAGGGTGACAAATGTTGCTCCCTCACCAAAGGCATCCATACTATCTTGACCAATTCCCCCTAGCCATAAGGTGGCTTCATTCCCGTTTAATTCAGTGATTACTGCTTCAGCAGGTAGCGCTTCTTTGTCTAGGAAATAAACAGATTTCTGATCATTTCCGCTGTTGGGTTTAACCTCAAATAAAGGAACTTGGTTGGAGAG
>JALYGX010000639.1 GCA_030776905.1 Cyanobacteriota bacterium
TGAATCGGATCGCATAGAATTTTCATCGCTAAGGCATTGCCCCCAAAAGCTTGATGCATTTCAGCTAGAGCGGGAGTATCTGTATTGATGCCACGGTTGTTAAAAAACTCTTGCCATGCCGATTTACTCAAACTCGGCAGTGGATAAGGTATAAAATCTACACTTTCACCTAGAGGTTCACGGCTAGTAATTAGCGTCACTGACTTCACCGCATCATCAGCCAAGACTCGCAGCAGTTCCACATAACGGCTGTGTTCTTCAACAAACCGGCCCGATTCATCCAGTGCGGGTTCCAGGTTATCAATTAATACCCCGATTGCCTGAGTCCTAAGCTTCTGCTTCAGTCGTTCTAGCGATACAAAAAACTCCCGTCCCGGTTCCTCACCAAGTTGCCGTAACCGTTCCTCAATCAGACTCTCGACAGAAGCAATATCTTTGGTTTCCTTAGCGATAGGGAATTCCAGTACCGACTCGCCAAATTTTTCTCTGAGATACTTTTTAGCCAAGGTTGTCTTACCGACGCCACCCGGACTTTGGATGACAATCACCTTTGCGCCTTGGTTAATGAGGGTGTTGAGTTGTGCGATCGCATTTTCCCGCCCCACAAAATTTGGATCTGGTGCCGACTGCTGAACATTATTTGCAACTGAAGCGTCAGAGCTAGAGATGTTTCCTGATTGCTGCGAACGCCAGTACCGCTCAAGTCCAGCCTTAAAACTCCTTTTTCCAACTGTTTCCCCCAATGCTGATGAGAGTAGCTTCCACAACTGAGAGCCAACCTCTTTAGCATGACTCTCATTACAGTTGCAAGATTCAGCAATTTTAGTAAAGCTCTTACCTCGCCAAGCTTCTCGAAGTACCCACCTTTGCAGATCGTTCAGGTGCTTTCCAGTCCTGGCAAACACTAAGGCATCGGCAAGTTCTAAAGCCGCGTCAATTTCCATACTTGGCTAGATCCAAGACTTTCTCTTTAATCTAATCTGCCTTTTCCGACTTTTGCCGACCAACCCAGCTAAACCCGTCTGTTTCCAACTAAACTTCGCCGGAAAACTCCCGACTTTATCCGACTGACAAGCTTTTGACCTATCTCTAGAGTCTAGTTATGGGTTGAGTTAATCCATGAAGCATACATCAGGCGTATTGAGTTCACCTTTTTTCTTGGAGGTTTTTATGAACCAAGTCAGTTTGTTTGTCAAAGCACTTTCTGCAATGGCGATCGGGGTAGCGTTAATCAGTCCTGCAAAAGCCAACGCACAATGGATCGATTTGGGGAGAGATGCCCTTGGTCAATGGGGAGAGGCGATTCGTTCAAATACAGTTGGACGCATTGCAGGGCAGGAATTTGTCGGATCTATGTCTAAGGCTGAAGTTGACGCGCTAAAAGCACGATACGGAGGTGACTATCACGCAAAAATTACTGATTGGTGCAACAACAAAGTCATAAATCGAGTTGGTCGGAACCGTGGAATAGCGATCGTTCCAGGAGTTTCGTCTACCTGGCGCGTTGAGAACAATCAAGCCAATTGCTATTGGCGCAGGTTCGGCTCAAATTGATTTTGTTGATAAGTAGGGTGGGTACTGCCTGCCCTACTACTTTTGAGTGATCGCCTTTTACCTTCCCTGGGATTGGTAGAAGCGATCGCTCTCTCCACACCACCCAATGAGTCTTTAAGGACTAATCTTGCTCATCAAGAACGTCGCCTATATATAGTCTGATGAATTCTTGTGCAGCGGCTGGATCGATATCCTGAAGGGCTTTGGCAATATCTACAGCCGTTTCGGCAGTAGGGTCTGTCTGCTCGTGAAACCAGCGAAAAACAGCATAAGGCTTAACTCCCAGTGCCAGTGCCAACTTGTTCTGGGTAATGCCATAGGTTTCTAACACTTGTTTGAGGGCTTTTCCAGCTTTTCCCATGCCCTCAATCGTGTCAAAGGATGTTGAGCTAGTAAATCTACACAAATTTGTGGTTATCCTGTAAGCTTTGTAAATACACAAATTTGTGTATATAAAACTGGAGTAAAATCAGGAAAACTCAAATGGTTACAAGCTTTTTGACCGATGCCAGCCAACCCGAACCAGCATCTGTTGAGGTTCAAGCTTCTACCGATCCAAATTCAGGTAGAGAATTTGTCAAAGTTATAGTCGTTGGTTCAGCCAAAGGGGTAGTTAAAATCATTCACACCCTGTACCGCCTTGGTTTTGCCGAAGTAACAGAGTGGAGTCAACCATCCCCAACAGCGAATCCAGGGGAAGTGATGAGTGTGATGAGGCGGTGTGTTCTTTTGGATTGAGGATTTGAGTACGTGCGATCGCCTTTTGCTCTGGAATCAGTAGAAGCGATCGCCTTTTAGCCAATTCAGCAGCGAGTCATGCCAAAGCACTCCAGCACGGAATGTGAGAATTAAGATAAGTACGGCTGTTATGTCAAAGGCAAGCAAAAAATGCAGCGAGTCACCGAACCCGAAGTCATGGATAGCCCCCAGGAGGCGGTTGAGTATGATGCAATGGACTTCTTGGAAGTCAATACCGCTTTTGCCGAACGTGCGCTCGAACTCGGTTCACCCGTTGGTCTAATCCTCGATGCGGGTACTGGTACTGCTCGCATTCCCATTCTCATGTGCCAGCGCCGTCCCCAGTGGCAAGTCATTGGCATTGACCTTGCTCAATCCATGCTAGACGTTGGAGGCAAGAATGTTGCAGATTCAGGCTTGCAACAACAGATTAAGCTGGAATTGGTGGACGCCAAGCAAATGCCTTATCCAGAGGCACACTTCGATATGGTCGTCTCCAATAGTATTATCCACCATCTCTCAAACCCCCTCCCCTTCTTACAAGAACTCAAGCGAGTCCTTAAACCGAAGGGTGCAATTCTCCTGCGGGATTTGATACGACCTGATTCTGAAGAAACCCTAGAGGATTTAGTTGAAAGGTATGCGGGGGACTGCAACGAGCACCAAAAGATGCTATTTCGCGACTCTCTCTACGCCGCCTTCACAATAGATGAAGTCACGGAATTGATGCAACAGGTTGCTCTCGAAGGCGTCCACGTCTATCAATCCTCTGACCGACATTGGACAGCCGAACGAGCGGGAAAGTATTAACTGAGTCAGGTTAGAGTGGATTAAGAGCGTTCGTCCAACAACGATTTCTGGAATGGCAAAAGCGGATTTTCGCTTTCACGCAGAACTCAATCACTTTTTGCCACCCAGCAAGAGGCAGGTAAGCTTTACCCATAACTTTGAGGAACGAGCCTCGATTAAGGATACGATCGAGTCCTTCGGTGTCCCTCATCCAGAAGTTGACGCAATTGCAGTTAATGGGAAAGCGGTAGATTTCTCCTATATTGTTCAAGATGGCGATCGCATTCAGGTTCATCCAGTTTCGACTGCCAGTGAAGTCTCAGCACCAGTCTCTGTGCGACCTCAACTGCCAAGTGTCTCGCGTTTTGTGCTGGATGTCCATTTGGGGAAATTAGCGGCATCCCTGCGGATGTTAGGCTTTGATACCCTGTACCGCAACGACTACGACGATGAAGAGTTAGCCCAGATTTCCGCTTCAGAACAACGGATTTTGTTGACTCGCGACAAAGGTTTGTTGATGCGTAGTCTGGTCACCTATGGATATTACGTCAGAGCAACTAATCCGGAGCAACAAGTCGTGGAGGTGCTGCGGCGTTTTGACTTGTTTGGCAAAGTCTTGCCGTTTCAAAGATGCATTCGCTGTAATGGCTTATTAGAACCCGTGGCTAAAGAAACAATTATTGACCAACTGCCCGAAAAGACACGACTTGCTATCGATGAATTTCATCGCTGTCACCAATGCCGTCAAATTTATTGGCGAGGTTCCCACTACGAAAGGATGCAGCAATTTATTGAGGAAGTGGTGTCCTCAAGGGGCAGTCAGGCATAAAGGAAACCACAGCATTGAGCACTTCTACAACCAAGAACGCGATCGCACTTTAGTTCTGCTGTAAATTCAT
>JALYGX010000640.1 GCA_030776905.1 Cyanobacteriota bacterium
CGAGCCAAAACTGTTCTAACTGCGGCAAGAAAGTGAAGAAGTCTCTATCAACAAGAACCCACGTCTGTCCGCATTGCGGGTTTGTTGAAGATAGGGATGTGAATGCAGCTATCAACATCCTGAAACTAGCGCTCAGTACCGTGGGGCACACGGGAACCTACGCTTGGGGAGATTTGCCCTCTTGGGCGGTTGGAGCAATCCTGCTATCTAACGGCGAGTCTGCGAACCAAGAATCTTCGCCCTTCTAGGGCGGAGAGTGTCAAAGACTATCTGCATAAGTAGCAACCAATCTAGAGATAGGTACTACAGTACCGTAGACTTTCGCAAGGCTCTACTTGGATGCTGCAAGCAGAACAGGTTTTACAACGGCGCTATCAACTCCAGCGACAGATTGGACAAAATCCAGGACGACAAACTTGGCTGGCGCAGGACGTTGAGGCATCACCAGCAGAATTGGTAATCGTTAAGTTGCTGGCGTTTAGTCCTCAGATGCAATGGGACGAATTCAAGCTATTTGAACGGGAAGCGCAAGTCCTCAAACAGCTAAACCATCCCCGGATTCCTCGGTATCGGGATTATTTTTCGATTGATAAAGAGACAGGTGCCGGGTTGTGCTGGTTTGGATTGGTACAGCAATACATTCCTGGTGCTTCGTTGCGGCAATTGCTGGATGAAGGGAAACGCTTTACAGAAACGCAGGTACGGAAAATTGCCACTGATGTTCTAGAGATTCTGATTTATCTACATGAATTAGAGCCATCAGTGCTACATCGGGATATCAAGCCCAGTAATCTAATTTACACAGAAGACGAAAAAGTCTATCTGGTGGATTTTGGTGCAGTTCAAAATCAAGCGGTCACGGAGGGAGTGACTTTTACGGTAGTTGGAACCACTGGATATGCCCCATTAGAACAGTTTTGGGGAAAAACTGTACCTGCTTCTGACCTTTATGCGTTGGGAGCAACGCTAATTCATTTGTTAACGGGAACTGCACCAGCAGATTTACCACAACAGGATTTACGAATTCAATTTGCTGACCGAGTGAGCATTAATCCCAATTTTACCCGCTGGATTGAAGCGCTTACTGCACCTGATCTCAACCAACGAATTAGAACTGCTCCAGAGGCACTTGAAGCTCTCGAAACAGGGCATTCTCTCACCTACTTTAGCCAGATAATCCGTCGGCCGGCTCACAGTAAAATTCGGAGGAGGAGGTCGCGACATGAGTTAAAAATAGAAATGCCTAGAGCGAAGATATCGCCCATTAAGGTTTTTAAAGTTTCCGTAGTTGTAAGTATAAAACTATTTGCTATCTTAATATTATTACCTTTTCTATTAGCAGCAGCTCTAATCATAATACTTGGATTAATTGGGATTTTGTCAGGTATTTTAAGCTCCGATTTTATTCTAAATCTAGGAACACTTTTGACAGTGCTTTTTTGGCTTATAATTTTACTCGGAATAGGATGGTTTATAGTAATACCTGTAAACAAGGAGCTATTGAGCCTGTTAGTTGAGTTGAAAAAAACAATAGTAACTGTTTTTGGGCATCAATACATTTATTTCAAGACAGGAAAAATTGAAATAGGGCGACGCCTATTTTCATGGTATAGTCGCTCCTCTCAGTATCTAACTTCAGAAGTAAAAAATATTAAAGTAGTTCCAGCTAAGTGGATAAAAATTCAAACTCAAAGAGATGCTTACTGCTTTGGTCAGGAACTAACAGAATCTGAGCGTATTTGGTTAGCTCAAGAACTACAAAAATGGCTGAAATACAAGGAATGAAATTTGTATTTCAGCCTAGGTAGGCGCGATTTTGCTCAGTAACAGTGGTTTTTACTATAAATTACCAATCCCAGTTTTAGCCTCTGCTAACAATCAACAAGTAATAAATAACACCTAATTATGCTGCAAACAGAACAGGTATTACAGAGCCGTTATCAACTTAAAAAACAATTAGGTCAAAATGCTGGTCGTCAAACCTGGTCGGCAAAAAAATTAGACGAAAAATCGAGCTAGTTAGTGATTGTCAAGCTGCTAGCTTTTAACCCACAGATGCAGTGGGAATAATTAAAGTTATTTGAGCGTGAAGCGCAAGTCCTCAAACATCTCAATCATCCCCAAATTCCCCGAAATCGTGATTACTTTTCAATCGATAGCCAGACAGGTGATGGTCTACCTTGGTTTGGGTTAGTACAGGACTATATTCCTGGCGATTCCTTACAGCAACTGTTAGACAAAGGCAAACGCTTTACAGAAGCCCAAGTACGGAAGATTGCTATGGAAATCTTAGAAATTCTGATTTATCTGCATGAATTAAGTCCTCCCATACTCCACCGTGACATTAAGCCCAGTAATTTGATTTGGGGCAAAAATAGGCAGATTTATCTAGTTGACTTTGGAGCAGTTCAAGATCGAGCAACGGCAGAGGGAGTTACATTTACTGTAGTGGGAACCAGTGGGTATGCTCCGCCAGAACAACTCTGGGGACGGGCTGTAGCTGCCTCTGATCTTTATGCATTGGGTGCCACTCTGATTCATCTATTAACGGGTACTGCACCTGCTGACTTACCGCAAGATAATTTGCGTATTCAATTTACAGATCGAGTTAGTTTAGATTCCGGTTTTGCCGATTGGCTGGAACAGCTAACAGAACCCGCCCCGGAACGACGTTATAGCACTGCACGCCAAGCACTTGAAGCTCTTAAGACAAGTGATACCGTTCCTTCGCCAATTGAAGACGTTAAAACATCCCGTCACCCTGCTAAGACTTCAGTTGTTCCAGCCGTTTTGACTTTGGAAGTAATAGTCGTACTACTGGCTCTTATTGCTTTGCCCAGTATGTTCTCTAAGGTTAGTAAAGCCAAGCAAGCAGAAGGGAAGCAAAATATTGGAGTATTAAACCGTGCCCAGCAAGCCTACTACTTAGAAAACAATGCTTTCACCAACTCTATTGAAACACTAGGTGTTGGCATTAAAACTCAGACACAAAACTACAACTACTCAATTCGTACCACTCCCAAGGCTGTTTTTAACTATGGGATATCTCGAAAGTATTACCTTAAGAGTTATGTTGGGGGCATTTTTGCGGTACCCGCAAAGGAAATCCCGAATTCAAATTCAGATCATAAAGATGAAATATTAACCCTATCCATCGTTTGTGAAACGAATTCAGGGGGCTGGAACCGCCCTAGTGAACCAACTTATAAAAATGGTGAGCTTGCCTGTGGTTCCGGTACGAGAGATTTAAGTAGAAGGTAAACACAAGCCAGTCAGAGATACTCCTAGGGTTGCTCATCGGCTTACCTTGCCGCCTAAAAGGATAAGAGTTGCTGGTCAATCCTGAGCCGCTAGATTAGTAAAGAATAGTGTTGCGGAGGAATCACAAGCCAGATGTTGCAAGCCGAACAGGTTTTACACGTTCGCGAAGCGACTCCGGAGGAGTCTCGCTATCAACTCCAGCAACAATTAGGAAATAATGCTGGACGGCAAACTTGGCTGGCAGCAGATATTGGCACATCACCTGCTGAATTAGTCATTGTTAAGCTGCTAGCGTTTAACCCACAGATGCAGTGGGATGAATTCAAGCTATTTGAACGGGAGGCACAGGTTCTCAAACACCTGAACCATCCTCGGATTCCCCAGTATCGGGATTATTTTTCGATAGATAAAGAAATGGGTGGGGGCTTGTGTTGGTTTGGATTGGTACAGCAATACATTCCTGGTGCATCGCTGCGACAGTTGTTAAGTCATGGTAAGCGGTTCACGGAAACTGAGGTAAAAAAACTGGCGACAGATGTTTTAGAGATTTTGATATACCTGCATAACTTAAATCCGCCAGTACTGCATCGAGATATCAAGCCGAGTAATTTGATTTTCGGTGATGATGGGCAGGTGTATCTGGTAGATTTTGGGGCGGTACAAGACAGTGCTGCTGCAGAGGGTGTGACGTTTACAGTAGTGGGGACTACGGGTTATGCGCCTTTAGAGCAGTTTTGGGGAAGGGCTGTACCAGCTTCTGACCTTTATGCGTTGGGTGCAACGCTGATTCATTTATTAACGGGGACTGCGCCTGCTGATTTACCGCAACGGGATTTGCGGATTCAATTTCGCGATCGCATTTCTCTTAGTCCCAATTTCACTCGTTGGATTGAAGTGCTCACCGCACCTGACTTAGAACAACGTTTTCCTCAAGCCTCTGCCGCGCTGGAAGCCCTACATACCAATCGTTATCCCCAAATTTTACTTTCAACTATCCCTAAGCCTACAGGCAGCAGAGTTCAGCTCAAGAAGTCTCCGAATGAGCTATCGATCAAAATACCGCATAAAAAGCGATCGCTTCTAGACTTGATTAAACTGGGTGCTAACTTAATGCTGACGGCAGGTTCACTTCCTGTGATGCTATGGCTAGGGCTGACGATTCTTGCACTCCTATTTACTATGTTTTTCGCGCTTTTCTATAATAATAGTTTTGTTTTTTTTATATTGCTTTTTTTTATCTTTGTCCTCAGTTCGTTATGGATAGCTACAGCCAAGGAGTTTGGGAGAGTACAAGATAATATTGGTTATACACTACGCGATATTTTCGGACACTATTGCTTAGAATTCAATAGAGAATACTTTGTCATTGCAAGAAAACTATTTGGCTTGAGCTATTTCAGTAATGTGGGTCACATAGTAGACATAAAAAATGTCAGTAAAATTCCCTACATAGAGCTAACTATCCAAACTAGGAAAACGAGCTATTTTTTTGCTCACGAGCTGACAGAATCTGAGCGTGAATGGCTGTTCCAAGAAATTCAAGACTGGCTGAATTACAGGGAGTAGTTCAACTATAGCCATCCTATTAGATTTGTGAAGCCGACTTCTTTGATAAACCACAGAGCACACCTAGGAAGCAGCGGAAGAAAGAGAGGTTCTTAGAAATTATCTAGAATTGATGTAGACAAAAAGGTTTAGCTCACTGAAAAAAAATAACGGTTGACTTATTTCTAATCTGCTGGACTAAAGTGTTGGAACTGGAGATAAGGAATTAAATCAAACTAATAACTAACAACCAATAACCAACAACTAATAACTAACTATGCTGCAAGCCGAACAAGTCTTACAGAAACGTTATCAACTTCAACAACGATTAGGACAGAATGCGGGGCGTCAAACTTGGCTGACGAAAGATGTTGGGAAGTCGCCAGCCCAACCTGTAATTGTTAAGTTGTTGGCTTTTAATCCCCAACTGCACTGGGATGAACTCAAGCTGTTTGAACGCGAAGCCCAAGTTCTAAACCATCTCAACCATCCCCGAATTCCCCAGTATCGCGATTATTTTTCAGTCGATGAGCAGATAGGTGAAGGTTTACCTTGGTTTGGGTTAGTGCAGGAGTACATTCCCGGTGATTCTCTTGAGCAGCTACTAGCTCAGGGCAAACATTTTACACAAGAGGAGGTGCAAAAGATTGCTACGGGCGTCCTAGAGATTCTGATTTACCTGCATGAACTCAGTCCACCGCTATTCCATCGCGATATTAAGCCCAGCAATCTGATTTTGGGCAAAGATGGACAGATTTATCTGGTTGACTTTGGTGCAGTTCAAGACCGAGCCACGGCAGAAGGAGTTACTTTTACTGTGGTGGGTACTAGCGGCTATGCCCCACCAGAACAACTATGGGGACAGGCAGTACCAGCGTCAGATCTCTACGCTCTGGGAGCCACTCTCATCCATCTGTTAACTGGCACAGCACCAGCAGATTTGCCACTACGTCAGATGCGCATCCAATTTGCTGATCGCGTTCGCCTTAATCCTCGTTTTAGTAACTGGTTAGGACAGCTCACAGAACCAGCCGCAGAACGACGATTCAGCTCGGCTCGTCAGGCTCTGGAGGCTCTGCGAGTTATTCGAGAACCTAGCTCTCTTAACACAAAAGCAGGTCAGTCCGCTAGCTGTTCAGTCCGTTATGGTCGTCTAGCCAGCTTAATGTTGCTCCAGGTGTCTCTTATTGGTGTTGGTTGCTTAGTGATTTGGGCAAATTTTCTCAATAGCTCGACTGTACAACAACCCACCAAAGCCAACCCAGTGGATGCAGAGGTAGGGAGGTGACAAAAACGTAGTTCTAGCTAGATTAGAGGGATGAGGCTCTAAGGAATTAAAGGCGAGATGCTAGAAGCCGAACAGATATTACACGACCGTTACCAGCTCAAACAAAAACTGGGACAGAATGCGGGGCGTCAAACTTGGCTGGCTGAGGATTTGGGAGTGTTCCCCACTGAATCGGTGGTTGTCAAACTGCTGGCATTTGGCGGTGAGGTGCAGTGGGACGATTTGAAACTGTTTGAACGAGAAGCACAAATCCTCAAACAGCTCAATCATCCCCGGATTCCCAAGTATCGTGATTATTTTCACATTGATGAGCGATCGCTTTGGTTCGGCTTAGTACAAGAATATATCCCTGGCTCATCATTGAGGGAACAACTAAATCACGGTAAACGCTTTAGTCCCAAGCAAGTCCGCAAAATTGCTGTAGAGGTTCTAAAAATTCTAGAGTTTCTCCATCAGCTCAATCCAACGGTGCTGCATCGCGACATTAAGCCCAGCAATTTGATTTGGGGCGAGGATGAGCGCGTTTACTTGGTGGATTTTGGGGCAGTCCAGGATCGGGCAGCGAGAGAAGGTGCGACGTTTACAGTGGTAGGAACTTATGGTTATGCCCCGATGGAACAGTTTGGGGGTAGGGCGGTTCCGGCATCTGATCTTTATGCTTTAGGGGCAACATTAATTCATTTGCTTACAGGTACTGCACCTGCTGACTTGCCGCAGCGAAATTTACGAATTTGTTTTAATGACCAAGTCAGCCTTAGTTCTAAAATGGAAAGCTGGATTGAGAAGCTGACAGAACCTGCACCAGAGCAGCGATTTAAGAGCGCGACTGAGGCACTTGCAGCCCTAGAATCTGGCATAGCGCTGAACACGCCTTCAGATATCCAATTAACTAAGCCATTGCTCTCTAAATATATTAATGATTCTGGGCATGGCAATTTATTCGACCCCTCTGTGCCAGTACCTGATGAAATCAAGGGTTGGAATTGGGGAGCTTTTTTATTGCCGTGGTTGTGGCCAT
>JALYGX010000641.1 GCA_030776905.1 Cyanobacteriota bacterium
ATACAAGCCGCACTGACCCAGCCCAACTTATATGAATGTTAACAGTGCAAAAAAGGATTTTTATTATCTAAATTAGGTGTGATTTATGTGGCCTTGGATTATAGGTGGCGCGGTTCTAGCTGGTAAAGCAATCTTTGAATATTTTGACGCAAAGGAAGAAGAAGAACGTAATCTTTTGAGTGGAATTGATGAAATTGATGTCATGACAGGAAAACAATTTGAAATGTTTTTATCTGTTTATTATAGACAACTTGGCTATGATGTTACGGTAACTCCTTCTACTCAAGATTATGGTGCTGATTTAATTTTAAGGAAAAATGGAATAAAAACGATTGTTCAAGCCAAAAGAGCAAAAACACCTGTGAGTGTTCGAGCCGTCCAAGAAATCGTGGGTGCAATTAAATATTACAGAGCAGATAAAGCTTTGGTTATTACGAATAACAGATTTACGGAAAATGCTTGTAATTTAGCCCGTGCCAACGGAGTTGAGCTTTGGGATAGAAAGAAGCTAATTGATTTTATAGTTCACGTTAAACAAATTAAATAATTCAGGAGAGTAACCTCACCTTCAAAAACCTATTCCTCTGTTTGTCAGTAGAAGAAATTAATTTAATGACTCAGATAACGCAGCCTAGGGAATACGATATCGTTTTGGGGAGTCAAGCCCCAAATCTACATGGTGTGGTATTGGGAGGCATCGAAGGTGTTAAGAGACGCTTGGCGAGTGCATCTATTCAACAACGAATTGCAGCACTTAAAGAGGCGCTCTCGTATGGAGAAGCAGGTTTATACCTGATAGTCCAAGCATTCTTGTGGAACGAATCAAACGAGGTAAAGCAAGCAGCTTATCTGCTACTCCAGGGGCGGTCAGAGCCTAAGGTTAAGCAGGTGATTTGGAATTTTGAGTACCTCCAACTGCAAAATCTATTAGGAGCAGGAAAGTGGAAAGAAGCAGATCAGAAAACTTTTGCTGTCATGCTCAATATATCGGGTCGGGAAAAAGAAGGCTGGCTCTGCCAAAAAAACATTGAAAAATTTCCCTGTGAACACCTACGCACCATTGACAGACTTTGGGTAGAACACAGCAACGGACGCTTTGGGTTTAGTGTCCAGGCGCAGATCTGGCAGAGTCTTGGAGACAACCCTAGGTCAGACTATGAAAAGAGGTGCTGTTTTAGTGAACGTGTGGACTGGCGAGTAAAAAACGACTGGGTTTTGTTTGACAACCTTAATTTCACTCTAGAAGCTCCCAAGGGACATCTTCCCACAAGGCGCTCGTGCAGTAATTCAATGTTTATTGAGGGAGATGGAGGGTTTTGGAGTTTCTTCTCTCGCTTCCTGATCTGCCAGATTTAACGTCTATACCTCACTCAACAGCAGCAGCAGCTTGTCTCTACTAAGGTAGGGCACGCTCGCGCACTCACCCCGCACAGCAAGTGTCAGGGGTGCTTTTCACTTGGGATTTTCAGTAGGAAAATCCTAGCATTTTTGCGTATCTCCTAGTAACAAAAGCCACAAATATACAATTTGAAAATCCTTTCACTTTAGGCGGAGAGAGGACAAGGCGGTATGTTCAGTAACGCTAGAATGCGACTTTCAAGCGTTTTTAGCTGAACACCTGTATAGATTATCCTGTATATCAAACTAAAGAAAACAAAATCCTGACTAACTACGAACTATTCAGATGTGAAGCTTTTGCTAACAAAAAAGTAACAAAATAGAACAACAAACTATTCAGTTGTCTACGTGTTCTACGCATTTTTCAGACTCCAAGTATCCAAATTTACACAACAAATCGAGGAGTTGTTGCTCGCATTCGTCGGCAGAAATAATACCTAGGCGGTGATGCACCAGAGTTCCAATAAGCTGGGTGAGTAGTTTTCTTCCCTTTTGGGTGTCAGCTCGAATTTCAATGCCATGAAAATCGAAAAAATCGCTAGGACAGCGGTTCCGGGACGCGATCGCCTTCCCTTGCTCGCTGCGGGGTCCCGTGGATTTCAGCCAAGGTTGCCACTGTTGAATTTTTTGGGCTTGCTCCTGCTTCGCTGATTCAGTCCATCGCGGCATTGGATACTCGCTCCAGATTTTGATGGTATATCCAAATTACTTTTCCCGTACTAGCTCGACACGCGATCGCACCCGCTGCCTCATCCAGACCAACCACTTGAAGTAGTTCACCACCACAAGCTTCAAACGTTGGCTGGAAATTTCCTATGTACCGCACATGATCGCCCGTCTGTAATGGTCTGTCACTACCAGCAACCGAGAGTGACACAGGAGAGACATTCCGGTGCCGTCGGTGCGATCCAGTGGCATTCATTCGACTGACGCTTTTTCCGTAAGTCGAGCGCGGACCCGTGGCATTTAACCAAGGTCGCTGTTCTGCAATGCGATCGCATTGTGCCAGTCTCGCTGCTTGAGTCCACCTTGGCATAAGCACTCTGTTCAGTTCGTTCCCTTAATCTTGACAGCTATCCTCAGTGGTGTCGTCACCAAATGGATTTTTTTGACAACGTGATCGCATCCCTGCCATCGGGTATCCCCCTATTCTTGCAAATGGCTCAGCTCGGAGGTGGTGATCCAAAAAGGAAAAGCTTTAAGTCTTTCCAGCCCAATCTTTTCCACATCTTTGATTAGTCTCAATTCAATAGCGTTTGACGTTTCCACAACAAATCATCCTCTATGTGTTAATTGGCTATCACGTTGTCCACTTCAAGCAGCTCTCAACTTAGATAGGAGCAATCGCTTGCGGGCTGAAGACACTGACTTCCGACGATTGGAAAAAACATGGTTCAGTTATCAGCACACGCAGATTCGTCCCCACGCCTTCAACAATTCGAGAGATCTTGCCCTCAAGCCAATCTGCCCAGCTTGAAAGCTTGACTTTTACAGTTTGACCAACTGTATATACAGCGACTTGGGATGGCGTCGCCGCTGGCTGACTTAGCGTTTGTAACCACTGCGTTAACTGCTGCCGCCTTGGAGACTGTTGGAGCGCGATCGCATCCAGAACCGCCTCTAGGGGGCTATCTTCAACAACTTGAGCAAAGTCCTCAGCCGTTTCTGTAAACGGTAGAGCCTCCATGAGTGCTTCGACTTCCGACTGCACCGGAACCGCCGCCTCTAACCCGTCCCTTGGCTGATCACTACTTTCGGTAAGACGCCCCGCTGTCAAAATCTCCTCCCACCACTGGCTTAGTTTTTGTCGTTGCGGTGCTGTTGGTTGCAGTGCGATCGCATCTTCAACTTGCTCCGAAGTAGCATCGAGACCCTCAAGCACAAGGAACAAATCTTTCGGAGTTCGGCAGTACTCCAGAGAGTCAGTCAACCGAGCAAGAAGGCTTCGCCCCCCTTGGCTTTCTGGTGTGGTAGTTACCTCAACTGCCAACTTTTGCACCGCCGTCGTCTCTAAACCTGCCCCAAGATCAAGACTTTTTAAAGCTGTTTTTCTGGAGACTGGAGACACCTGATTTCTATATACAATTTGAGGGGTTCGTGCCGTAGGCTGGGATGCTTGCTCAGACTGGGTTAGAGGGGCATTTTCGGGCAAAATCCCGTGAGCTTCATTTATGGCACTTTCCCAGTCTAATTTTTCCTGCGGTTGGGTGAAACGAGTCTCAATACAAGCGAGTACTTGCAAACGTGTCGCGTCTGTTAGACCTTCCTGATTGAGTTGGTAGAATCGCTTATCCTTGCCTTCCTTCCGGGTACATTTGAGTCTTAGTCCTAACATCTTCAGCAAGCTACCCAGATAACGGATATTGCTCTGTTGACCCGGATGAACCCCTAGAGCGTTGCTGTGCTTCTTGCCTTGCTTGACCAACTCGACTACTTCAGGACTATCGTCTGACCACTCAATTGAAGGCTCTAGGAATTTCTCAAAGCCCATCTCATGCAAGGCATGAATTTTTGCCCATCGGCTCTTGATATTGCCCACAAAGGTATTAAGCCGCCGTGCCATCCAGTGAAGATTCTTCTGGGACTGATGCTTGGCTACTTCGGGATGCTTGAATAACCAGTACATTTCCTGATGGGAGATGAAATCTCGATCCTCATACCGGACGTGGTAGATAAAATCCTCTGTCCAAACGGGGGTCTCGTCAATTCCTGGTAGGCGTTCCCTCAGTTTTGCCTGTATGACCTTGCACCGTTCCTCCCAGCGAGCATCGAAGCTCAACTCATCTACCAATTCAGGGGCAACTTTTTCGGCGTTGAAAATGTCGCTAGCATTGTGCCGTTTGACCGCCTCAGTTTCTTTCCTGGCTTTATCTGTGTGTTCTTTACTAGTCTCTAGGGTACAGTCTCGAACTTTGTAGCCCGACTCTAGTAAGGCTTCTTTCAGGCATTCTCGAAGGTTACTTTTTTCAAAGTTTTGAACGGATTGAATTAGACAACTCACTCGATTTGAGACATCTTCAAGGCTGTTACCAACTACAGTAGCTAGGTGATTGAGTACTTTTTCCTTCCAGGATTCCGGGTCAGTTATTGACGTGCTGATATCCGTTATTAACAGGTCATTGATTGACTTTTTAATGGCGTCGGCAAAGGGAGATTTAGAGTGCTGTTTTTCGCTTTCAGAAACAAAGCTCTTGCACCAGACAAATTTGGTTATATCGTCCCGAATCCTACCTAACATTTGCAGGATGCCGTCAACATCAAGGACACCGAAGAAGAAACCAAAATGCTGGGTAAAGTAATCGGGAATCGAGACATCAACACCACTTTCAGCCGAGGGTGTATAGAGCAGTACATCTGGCTTTCGCTTCTCAATGTAGGCGTTGCAATCTTTTAAAAACTCTTTAACATAGTCCTCTGGAACTGTCTTGGAGTCGATACGTAGAACATCTAAACCTTTCTCGGTAAGGATGTTGTCAAGTGCCTCGATTAAAGCTTGACTATCCGAGCAAAGAGCGGGAACGGCTGACTCTTCCTTTAATTACTGAAGCCAAGGTGAGCGGTCATCAACCTTAACT
>JALYGX010000642.1 GCA_030776905.1 Cyanobacteriota bacterium
ACAATACGTCCTTGAATCGTGGGTTGCCAGGTTTCCTGCTCTTCCTTTGGGTTAAGAAACGTTTCGATACAATCGATAATTTGGCTAATTGTGGCAGAAGTGGCTTGAGTGGGTAATTTCATCAAGACAATTTGAATGCGGAAAAGCACTCGCATTGTGCGCTTTCCTCCGCTTTCTGTTTCGTACATTACATCAAAGGTTTCATCCACTTGACGCCCTGTAGAACTTGCAATGCCAATTACACTTTGATGACCCTGAGGGGGTCGCAGCGCTACACTAATTAACTGTTTAACTTTAATTTTGATTTGGTTGACAACGGCAAAGTGAAATACCTCTTCGTCCATGCGCATCCTGAGGTAATCCAGATTAAATTCTCGCGAGTGAACTAAATCCGGATTCGTTTCCATTTTCCGGATAGTATTAAGAGCGAGCTTTAACTTTTTTTGGAGATCTGAAGTTTTGAACTGCTCGAATTTAAGCTTCTTCGTCATCTCGTCTACTTGAAGCTTGCCATATACGACTAAACCAATCAGCACTAATACTAGTCCAATCGAAACGAACATCCAGACTTGCCCAGAGGAAGGAGACGATTGAGCAGTTGTTGATGAGGCTGGCGACTTAACAGGAGCTTGAGCTAATGCGGATTCTATAAGAATGTTAGACGGGGACATAATCACTACTAGCTAGAAATTGATATCTACGTTCTTTTTTCAATGCACTTTCAACCCGTGCATTCGATTTGCTGAAAGTCTAATCAAAGCAAGAGTGGAGGAAGGCAAGACCTAAGAGTTGACAGCCGGAGGTCAAGAGTTTTAAATTAGACGTTCTTAATAGTGGACTCGTTCTTCCCGTGACCCCCCTAATTTAATTTACCCAGCGTGCGCGATAGCTTCTTGCATCAATGTGGCATAAATTGGGAAAATTAATGTAGCGACTTAAGCCACCGGGCCACCAAGGGTCGAGCGCCCAGTAAAGTTGATTGCCTGTCAAACCTTCGCAGACAAAGTCGATCGCATCCCCAACCAGATGGCGGCTGTGAATCGCCCCATCAACGGCACGATTGATGCTGGATGGATGATACCAGCTAGTAACTATAAAAGGTCTCCCAATGCGATCGCGTGCCCGTTGAGCCAGTTTGGCAATGCGGATGATGGCATCAACCGTCGCTTGGTTGGGAGGCATCCAGATACCGCCATTGGTTGCCTCTACCCAAGTAAAGTTACCATCCTCAATGATCGCGGCAAATAACTGAATATTTTCCGCCGTCCAAGAGTTGGGACGTTTGGGAATCAGCACGGGTACGGGCTTGGGAAATGCTTGTTTAGCATGGCTAGCCGCTTGCTCCAGACTTCTGTGCTCTTCAAGTAACAATTGAATAGCTTGATTTCTCGTGGGTAGATTGTGCCACAGTTGCACGAGGCGGATTAAGGCTTCCCGTTGGTAGTCAGTTTCTTGATATTCCCCAGGCAGCCGTCGTACAAAAGTCAGGAGTTCTCGATCAAGCTGAGTCGCGAGGTGGACTCTTGCTGTCTTGTCGGTGGTACTGAGTTCGATCAGTTCGGCATTAATACCTAGAGCCATCAGCGCCGAGGCACGGGAATCGAGTTTGCGCCAGAGCCGAAACGCCTCTGTAAGGGCATTGCGCTGGCTGCCTCGCCCCTGATAGGAGTTAGTTGTGCGCTGCACAAAGGCAACAAGAGCTGGATCGATGACACTGAGGTTCTGCTCTGGGGAGGTGTTGGTTTTCAGGGAAGCGATCGCTTCTTCCCGCGTTCTTAACTGACGCCATAGTTGAACCATGCGCAGCAGCGCCTCTCGTTGCTGGGGGTATCCAATGTAGTTAGCAGAAATCCCCTGTATAAATTGCTTGAGGGGAATATCCAGCAGCGACTCATCCTCACTAGCTGCGGTGACTTGATCGTCAGACAGCAACGAAGCGATCGCGCCGTCGCGGGTATCGAGTTCCCACCAAATGCGTACCGTTTCCAGCAAGGCATCTCGTTGGTTCGGTAGTCCCGTATAGTACTGTGGAATTTGCTCCACAAAAGTGAGTAGCGAGCGCTCTAGATAGGCAAAATTTTGCGGTAATGACTGGGCTTTAAAATCAGTTTCGAGTTCAGCCCAGTAAGCTTTCCAGAGGTTATCAAAATCACAGGCTTCCAAACGCGCTGTTGTTAATTCAGTTGCGGTTGGTGCGTATCCTTTAGCAACACTCTGGAGAAAGAGATCGGTGTAGCAACCCTGTCCCGCATCCCACAAATCCGCCCCTTTCCAGCCTTGCTCCACTAAACTGCCGATCAGAGAGCGGATAGCATTCGCTGCATACCGAACTTGTTCTGGGAATGTATTAACCTGCGCGAGTGAAATCCGATTCGCCGGAGAAATACCCAAGCCAGTTTGTCCATCAGCAAGCGACGGTGAACAATGAGCTTGATATAGTGCCGCCAGAATTGGCTTATGAATGCCCGTTCGCTCGGCTTCTAAGAGATAGTAATAATTAAGCTGGTCTGGTAACAGTGTTGCCATTGCAAAGTGTAAAAATTTAGCCTACGACACCCATTACAGAATAATCTGTGGCTTGCCAATCCGACCAACCGCCTAGCGATCGCGTCGCACTACCCTTTGGAGACATAATGGTTTTTACACCAATCGAGCAAGCAATTAGGAACGGTTGCTTTAAAAATAGTTGTCTAATTGCCACTGATATGGATGGCACCCTGACTCAGCAAGGCAAGTTTACCGCGAGTTTGCTTCAAGCCTTCGAGGATTTGAGCCTAGCTGACATCCGGGTACTAATTGTGACAGGTCGTTCAGCGGGTTGGGTGAATGGACTGGTGAGTTATTTACCAGTAGTGGGAGCGATCGCTGAAAATGGAGGTCTATTCTATCTATCCGAAAATGATTAACCTGTCGCTTTGACACCTATTCCTGACTTAGCAGAACATCGGCAACAACTCGCTGATGCCTATCAATGCCTGAAGTCAGAGTTTCCTCAGATACAAGAGTCAACGGATAATCGCTTTCGCCTTACTGACTGGACATTTGATAATCGCAATCTATCCCTAAGTGAACTAACACGTTTAGACGCTCTATGCAGTGCAATGGGTTGGGGTTTTACCTACAGTTCTGTGCAATGCCATATTAAACCAGCAGCTCAGGATAAGGCAGCAGGTTTGATGCAGGTGTTACAGAAGTATTTCCCCGAATATAAAGCTGAACAAGTTGTAACGGTTGGCGATAGTCCCAATGATGCCAGTCTCTTCAACCCCCAGCTATTTCCTGTTTCCGTAGGCGTTGCCAATGTACTGGATTACGCCAAGGAGCTAATTTACCAACCCGCTTATGTCACCAAAGCAGCAGAAGGGGCAGGTTTTTGCGAGTTAGCACAGTACCTGATACCAACTTGCGTTTAAATGTAAAGTATTTGGATAAAATTCAAAAATCTAAAGTTTAAAGGCTAGCCAAATATAGGCTAGGCAGGTGGATTATTTTTAGCGAGCTGGGTTAGAGAGAGTTAAAAGTTAAGAGTTAAGCTACGTTAATTCCAAACTTTTAACTCATTACACCCTGTTTCCATTCCTATGCCTCACTGCCCTCAGCTGAATTGCGAGCCTTCCAGGCGAGTTCCAACAAGTGAGTCCAGCGCTTTTGCACTTGTTTAGGTGTGCAACCTAGAGCTTTAGAAATCTCGTGATCGCTTTTTTGAGTTTGCTTGAGCGACAATAACTGCTGTTGTTCCTCGTCGAGTTGCCCGACAAACAGGTCCCACTTATCGGATGACATTCCCAACTTTTGGTCTAAGTCTGCCCCCAGCCACTGATGGACCAGCTTCCAGTGAGAAGAGCGAGAGAATTTCTCGACGTGGTACTTAAAGCGCTGTTGCAGGTAGTCGCGCTGACGGGGTGTCAAACCGAGGATGTCATCGATGTCAGGTGCGGCGAGGTCTTGCATCTTTAAGATTAGGTAATCCGCACAGTCAGAGTGACCTTGAGACTCCAAGTATTGCACCAGTTCGGAAACAACGCGATCGCGTAAAACAGCCTCACTGGGGTCAGTGGATTCGGCAATCAGGCGCGATCTCACCTGCTGCATGGCTGGAGAGCGGCTTTGCTCCTGAGCTTCTTCACTTCTGGCAAACTCAACGGCCTGTTCGATATCTAGTGGGGTTTCGCTGGGTTGCCGTTTGGCAAAACTCTGTGCTCTCAACACGATTAGCTGTTGGCTATGGCGATTCGGTAGGGTAATGCGCCGCTTGGCATATTGCTCTGTAAACGCCATGTACTCGGCTAGTTCTAGCTGACTACGGGGAGTGTAGTCAGCAGGCACCTCATTTTCCCGGCGAAACGCTTTGAGGGACTCCGCATAAAAGTCTTGCAAAAAGTCCTCGATCAAGTTGTAGCGAGCGGCAAAACTGAGTTGAGAGTGTGCCGGAGCAATATGACGATAAATCATCACGCTGAGGTTGCTGTGCAGTTCGACACGGCCTCGCTTTGAACCTAGCTGATAGTAGGACAGGCACTTAGAGAGCCGATGACGCGCTAGGGTGAGCTGCCAAGAGCCAACGGCACCAGAGGTTTGAATGCGATCGCTTTTGTGACAAATCCGTTCTACCTCTTTGGCAATCCTATCGGCGACGGCTTGAGCGCGGCTCGATCTCGAACCAATATGCGCTCCTAGTTCCTCCAGCAACAGTTCGCTCAAACATTGAGTGTCAGTTCTTTGAGCAATTTCCGGAGCATGAAGGTAGTTCTGAGAAGTTTGATTGACAGATGTGGCAGTTTTAACGTTCATGGTATTGCCCCTAAAGACTAAGGTTACGAATTGCAGCGATATCAACCGAGGGAAAGTTATGTGGGTGTCATCTACAAGGCTTCACCCTCTGCTGTTCTCTACACTTCGACTGTAGACTGCTACCCTGAACGATCAAGTCATTCTTGTGTCACTACTCCAGAGTTCACTCGCTGACAGCTTGTCCTGACGGGGGGGAACTGACACGAATATCGCCGTAAACCCTTGCTATATAAGAACTTGGCTGATTTAAAGTACCAAGAACCTGAAAGCATTTTGAGTCAGTTTGAGTAGACAATTGACAAACTGGGTCGAGCTAAAACTCTTCATCCGTAATCCGCTATCTTCCTTTTGTAGTATGGGGTCTGCCAAACGAACAGAGTTTTGGGAGAGGAGAAAGGGCGACTGGAGCTTTATTATTTGACTGGCAATGCCCAAGCCGTTGCCGCTTCCCATCCCAATCCTTGGCGCACCATTACAGGTTCATCACCAGTCATGTCCAGAATGGTCGATACCTGAGAGCTTGGTTCCGAACCATCGTCCACAATAATGTCCACTAAACTATCGAATTCATCGAATAGCATCGCCTGTTCCAGTGCAACTGTTGAGGTTTTGCCATCCTCATCAGGTAGATGAGCAGAGGTGGAGATAATGGGATTTCCCAGTGCTTCTAGTAGCGCTTGACATACTGGATGATCCGGAACCCGGATGCCACTTGTTTTGCGCTTGGGATTCATTACCAAGCGGGGTACTAACTTCGTTGCTGGTAGCAAGAACGTGTATGGCCCTGGAATCAGACGCTTCATAATGCGGTAAGCTGGGTCACTGACCCAGGCATATTGGGCAATGTTCGACAGAGAAGAGCATAGAAACGTCAGGGGCTTATCATTAGATAATTGCTTCAGACGCCTCACACGTTCTACTGCTGATTTCACATTCAGGTCGCAACCAATTGCATAGACGGTGTCAGTGGGGTATAACATCACAGCTCCATCTTGCAAGGCATTTCTAATTTCCTCTATTCGGCGTTTTTGTGGTGTTTCCGGATGGACGGTGTAAATAGTAGCCATCAAAATTTATTCTTCTCTTAAAGGTTGATTCAGAAAAGTCACGAGTCATGAATCATGAGGGCGCTCACAACTCAATAGTCAAAACTTTATGACCAAGCTAGTGTACCTGGATTGTCAGACAGGAATTGCAGGTGATATGTGTCTAGGGGCGCTGGTGTCTGCGGGTGTGCCTTTGGAGTATTTAACCGAAAAGCTCAAAGGACTGGGGATCGAGCAGGAGTATTCCTTGCAAGTGGAAAGCGTTCGCCACAATGGTCAGTTGGCAACAAAAGTCCATGTCGATTTAGGGGGTAATGCTGACCCAGATTGCGATCGGGGACATCACCACGAGCACGAGCCTACACGCGATCGCGCCTACCCTGACTCCTCAGATTTGACTCCAGACAGTGAACCCCAGAAACTTCACGACCACCATGATTCTCATCATTCCCCAGCACGGCATCTGCCAGAAATTGAACGATTAATAACAGCCGCTGGGTTACCGCCACGAGTGTCACAGTGGAGCCTTGCCGTCTTCCGCAAACTGGCAGAGGCAGAAGGAGCGGTACATGGCATTGCCCCTGAAAACGTTCATTTCCATGAGGTAGGGGCTACTGATGCCATTGTAGATATTGTGGGGACTTGTTTGGGCTTAGATTGGCTAGGGATTGACCAACTTTACTGTTCGGCTCTCCCTACTGGAGGCGGCACAGTGCGGGCAGCACACGGTCGGCTACCCGTGCCAGTCCCAGCGGTGATGAAATTATGGGAATCCCGTCAGGTGCCGATTTACAGTAATGGGATCGAGCGCGAATTGGTGACACCTACAGGAGCAGCACTTGTCGTCACCCTCGCCACCCGCTTTGGTCCCCCTCCAGCAATGACCCTACAACGGGTTGGTAATGGTGCAGGTTCGCTGCAATTGCCGATTCCCAATATTTTGCGATTGTGGGTTGGGGAATCGGGAATGGGGAATCGGGAAGATGACACGAAAAAGTCTAAAAGCCAACTCTGTGCCTCATCAGAAACGTCACCGTCTCTTCCCACCACTGCCTCTTCCCCTGCTTTTGCTGATTCCCCATCACCTCATTTGGAAACTATCTTGGTGCTGGAAACCCAAATTGATGATTTGAATCCTCAAGCCATTGGCTATGTGTTTGAGGCACTATTTAATGCTGGTGCGGTGGATGTCTTCACTCAGGCAATTGGCATGAAGAAATCTCGACCGGGCATCTTGCTGACAGTAATTTGCCATCCTCAAGACATCGAGGCGTGTGAAGCGGTTTTGTTCCGCGAAACGACTACTTTAGGGGTTCGCCGTCTAACCCAGCAACGCATGATTTTGCCGAGGGAAATCCAGCGAGTGCAGACGGAGTATGGTGAGATTCGGGTGAAGGTGGCTTGGAGGGAGGGTTCGTCAGGTAAAGTGCGATCGACTCACAAAATTATCACCAACGTGCAGCCGGAATACGAAGATTGTGCCAAATTAGCAAGAGCGAACAACCGCCCGTGGCGAGAGGTGTATCAATTAGCGCTGCAAACCTGGTATCGCCAGCACGAGTAACTGACCTAGGCTTTATAAATATGCAACTTAAAAACTCTGATTCCCCATTCCCCCATTCCAGACTTTCAAGGTAGTTTAAGGCCTAACCTACGCACCAATACAGTGCGTTGAATGGATTGCTGACACAAGAAACATCAATGAATCGTATTTTTTCACCTGTCCAACAGTTCCTGATTACTTGGTTGCTAGTCTTAGTGACGGGTTGGGTCACGCTCAGAACTCTAAGTTATGTGGGTGAACTCATCAGCATTTTGCTCACGGCGGCTTTGATTGCCTTTTTGCTCAACTACGCCGTTGCTGCGGTTCAACGTTTCTTACCTCGAAGCGTGGCAGCAGTGTTTGTCTATTTAGTAGCTGCCTTCGCGGTTGTACTCATTGCCTTGACGGTGGTGCCTCCTGTGTTTAACCAAGGGCGGCAATTGGTGACAAATTTACCCTCTCTCCTAGAAGAAGGTCAGGAGCAATTGGCTAGCTTTCAATCTTGGAGTGTGGCTCACAATTTGCCGTTTGATGTCCGGATTCTCGCTTCTCAACTGCTGACACGAGTACAAACTCAAACAGAAGCGATCGCTTCTACGGGTTTGGGCTTAGTCGTAGGTACGTTTAACTGGTTTTTGGACTTAATTTTAGTCTTGGTCATTTCGTTTTATATGCTCATCGACGGGGAGCGGGTTTGGCGCAGTCTGATGAGAATTTTTTCTCCAACCATCCGGAATGGATTAACCCAATCACTGCAACGCAACTTACAGCGGTTTTTTTCCGGTCAGTTGTTGTTAGGTTTGTTCATGGCAACTTCGCTGACCCTTGCCTTTTTAGCCCTACGAGTTCCTTTTTTCCTACTATTCGCTGTCTTTATCGGGTTGATGGAAGTGATTCCCTTTGTGGGAGCCACCTTGGGAATTGCAACGGTAGTGATTGTGGTGGCGTTTATTAACTGGTGGCTGGCACTAGAAGTATTGGGAGTAGCGATCGCACTACAGCAGGTAAAAGATAATTTAATTGCTCCTCGCATTATGGGCAACTTGACCGGATTATCGCCTGTGATTATTTTTGTGTCTTTGCTATTGGGAGCCAAAGTCGGCGGTTTATTAGGAGTGATTCTGGCAATTCCACTAACGGGTGTGGGCAAGAGTCTGGCAGAAATTGTACTCGACCCTACATTGCCACCCCAAACAGGAGAATTCTTTCACAATCCTCTGTATAAGGATGGTAACTTGAAGCCCACCCTCTCTCCGTCTTCTGGTGACGATACGGACGGTGAGGCTTATCAAGTTTCTGGTCGTCTTGACTCTCAATAATACAGGGGGTTTTCTCGGCAATTGCTCTAGTCAAAGTCTGTCAATCTGTACTAGGAGCGCAATCCCAAAAATCATCATATAGTAATACTACTATTTTTGGTTAATTGTGCTATTGAAAAATTTTTACCCATTGCTTATTTTAGAAATCAACCCAGGCTTCATAATGTTGAAAAAGATTTTTTTGTTTATGGGCTAGAGTTAGGAGATTATTTGTCTCCAGAGGAAGTTAGCTGTCGAATTAGTTCTTGGTATCGACAAGAAGACCGCAGTTTACCGTTGAGAGGTAAAATGAGTGCCGCTTATATTACTTCGTCTTTAGCTAAAACAGAAGCCGTAGAATCTGGC